>JBGSUP010000387.1:0-6831 GCA_041753485.1 Akkermansiaceae bacterium | reverse complement strand
CCGGAGAGGCTGCCGGCCGCGCCGCTGCCAATGCTTGAGACCGGCAGCAAGGAGCATGCAAACGAGGCGTTTGCGGGTGCGCAGGAACGAGTTGGGGCCCGACGGAAGGATAGAGCAAGAAGGCTGGAGGGCGGAGCTGCGGGTGCAAGCGGGACATTGTGGAGCTTTATCGTGAAATGACCTCCACATCCTTGATCGCCAGCCAGCCCTTGAGATTCGCGCCGGGGACTTCGATGTATTGGTAATCCCCGCTTTTTGCACCGAGCCGGACGGTGCGGCCCGGGCCGGGGGTGCCGAGGGATTCGGCTTTTTCAAAAGGGGAGAGCCGCACGGTCGCATCTTCGGAGAGAACAATGCCACGTATTGCATCACCACGGCGCAGATAGAGGGCAGTGCCCGCGGCCGCGATGAGAAGTCCGGCCATGGTGGCGGAAACCATGATTCCACGCCGCGGCAGCTTCACCACACCGGCGAGCACGGCCAGCACGCCGAGAAACAGCGCGGATCCGGCCAGCAGCCAGGACCATTCGTTCCGGCTCAGGCGGTTGACCACCGCATCCAGCCACGGATGGAGACCGGTTTCCTCGAAAGCGGTGGCCGCCTTGCGGGCGAGGGCCAGATTGGCGAGAAGATCCGGATCGCGCGGGGTGAGCAGGCGGGCGCGCTCGTAGGCGAGGATGGCGGGGCCGTATTGTTTGAGCTGCTGATAGCTGTTACCGAGGTTGTAGTAAACGGAGGCGCGCGGACCGTCGGCGGCGATGATTTTCTCATAGGCGGCGGCGGCCCCCGCGAAGTCGCCGGACTTAAACCGCTGGTTCGCATCATCGAAAGCGGTGGCGGATCCGGACAGCGATCCTAACAGGAAACAAAGCAGGCCGAGGAAGAGCTTCTTGTTCATTTCAACGGGGGCTTGGAGTGAGAGCCGCCATCGCCTCATCGAGCAAGGCGCGCCACTGCGGCAGGACCTCGCCGGTGGTCTGGCGGTTGTATTGGTGGAGGTCGGCCTCGCGGAAAAACCGGACGACCGGCGAGTCATCGGAAATGCGGGCGCTGACTTCCGCCAGGGTGATCGCCTGCGGCGGCTGGTTCCACATGGCGCCGAGCCGCTGCTGGATGGCAAGCCGGGCGGCGGCGAAATAGCCGGTGACGTCCCGGCTGGCGGCGCATTTTCCAGCGGCTTCGAGCGCCTCGCAGGTGGCTGCCTCCATGGCGGCCAGCGCACGACGCTTCGGATCCTCGCGGCGTTTGCGCAGCCATGTCAGCATTCCACCTAACAGGCAGAGCGCACCGGTGGCTGCGAGAATCTGATGAAACACCGGTCGCGAAACCAATGGCACCAAGGAGCCGGCCGGTGACAGTTCCAGATTCTGGCCGACAAGCCCCGCGCTTTTCTTTTCGGGCTCCGTCACCTCGGGCGCGGCGGCGGGTTGGGCATCCACCACGTCCGCTCCGGTGACCTGGATTTTCTTCGCCGGGGTGGTGATGGTTTTGTAAGCGCCGGCGGCGGGATCGAAGTAACTGAACTCAAGCGCGACCTGCTGTTCCCCGCCCTTGCGGGGCAGGGCGCTGAATTGAAATGTCTTGTTGCCGGAGAACGACGCTTCATCGCCCGCGCGGAACTCGTCCTTGCCGGAATAGGTCTTCCATGCCTCCGCCGGGGTAAGTCCGGGGGCTTTCATCAGGGAGAAATTCCCCGAGCCGCCGATTCGGGCAAGAATCTGTTGGGGCTCGCCGGTTTTCCAGTTGTCCGGGATTTGCGATCCTTCGAATTTGAAATTGCCCACCGCGCCGGTAAATCCCGCAGGCCGACCCTCGGTGGGGAGCGGGCGCACTTCGATTTCCTGATCGACCGATTTCAGCGTCACGTCCTTCTGAATCATCGGTGTGTTCATCTGGTCGAAAACCCTGTCGAAAAACGGATCATCGAAGGGCCCGCCCATCCGGCGGCGAGGCGGCTTGGGCGAGGAAGTGTCGCGCACGGCCACCGTGGCGTTCACCGAGAGTGACGCCGGGGATTTTCCGGCCTTGGTCGCGGAAATCCCGCCATACCAGGTGACGACGAGGTAGAGTTTTCCGTCCTTCATCTCCTGCGTCTGTTGTGGCTGGTTGCTCACGTTGTGCAGGGTGAATCCCTTGCCCTCCGGTTGGATGCCGCTGCGCAGATGGGCGCGGGAATCCGCAGGAAGCCATGCCCGGATGCGCACCGGCGCGATTTCGCCGACATACGCGTGCTTGCGCTCGTTGTCGGCAAGCTCGACTGTTAGAAAGCCGAAGCGGTTTTCGCCGGTATCCCCGGTCGTATCTTCCGGCGCGGGTTGTCGGCCGGGTGGTGCCGGCGGGATTCCGGCGGGTGGTTGTGCCGCGCCCGCATCGAGGACTTTGAGCTTGAGCGGCTGCGTGAAGAGTTTTTTTCCGCCGACCGTCACTTCGATCGCCGGAATCTGATAGTCGCCCGGAACGTTGGAACCGACGGCGTAGGTGTAGGAGGTGGACTCGCTGGTGCTGCCATTGAACATTTCGATTTTCCTCTGCTGTCCGCGTGGCTGCACGATGAAGTTCTCGATCGCGGGAATCGTGGGCCTGGCGACCGTGCCACCGGAAATCTTGATTTCCAAAATGGCGCCATTCCCCGCCGGAACGGAATCGCGATCGAGCGCGGCTTCGATCTCCGCTGCGGTGGCGGTGGAAAACATCACTGCGATTGCGGCGCAGAGTCCTGCCAGATGATGGGGGATTTTCACCATGTCTTGCCTTTGGTTGAGTTGTCAGGGGTGGCGAAGCGGGTACGCCGGGGCTGAGGGATCGGGATGACGGTGCGCTCGTCCTGGCGCAGGGCTTCCAGCAACTGCTTGGCTTCCTCCGGCGTCATTTCCTGCTTCTGGATGCGTTCGTTGCTCATCTCGCCTTGTTGTTTTTCACCGGATTTCTCCTCGCCTTCCCTGGCGTCCTTCGCCTCTTGCGCGGACTTCTCCTCGTAGGACTTTTCGTCGTCTTGGGATGCCTCACCATCCTTCGGCTCCTTGCCGTCTTCACCTTCTTCGGGCTTCTGGCCGTCCTTGCCTTCCTTTTCCTCGCCGGGCTTGTCACCTTGCTTTGGGTCTTTGCCATCTTGAGGTTTCCCGCCGTCTTTCGGGTCCTTTCCATCTTTGGATTCGCCCTCGTCCTTCGGCTTTTCACCGTCTTTGGAATCCTTCTGTTCCTGCTGATCCTTCGAGTCTTTGGGATCCTTGCCGTCCTTTTGATCCTTTTCGTCTTTTTTCTGCTGATCGTCCTTCTGATCCTGATCGTCTTTTTTGTCTTCCTGCTTCTGCTGCTTCTTCAGTTCTTCAAGTTTCTTCTCAACGAGCGCCTTGTTATAAGCCGCGTCCTCGTCGGACGCATTCAGGGAAAGCGCGTCCTGATAGGCCTTGATGGACTCCTCCCACGACTTGATGGTCGCCTCGGGATCTTTTTCCAGAGTCCCCTGACCGGTCCGATAGAGTGTGTTGCCGAGGTTGTAGTAGGACCGTTGCTGAAGCGCGAGGTCCTGGGTGCGCAGCGAGGAGCGGAGGGCTTCGGAGGCTTTCGCGAAATCGCCCTTGCTATAGGCTTCCGTGCCCTCGTTGTAGATTTTCCGCAGGTCCGGACTCGCCGTCCCGGCGGCGCGGCTATCAAGCGCCGAGGCAACGATGAATCCCAGCGCCAGAACCGCTGTGGTTTGCGGGGCGATCTTGTGGCGACGCGCCGCAGAGGGAAGGGCGCGGGGTTTCCTCGGACGGCGGCGGTCCACGATGAAGAACTCCATCAGCAGCAGGACAATCGCGGCTCCCAGCGGCCACTCGAAGCGCTCCAGCGGGATGCGCTCCATCCGCTGGTCATGCTCGCTCTTCGGGACCAGCCGGAGCTTTTCCTGATAGATCGTATTCAAGCCCTCGGCTCCGCGGCCGAGCGGGACGTAGAGCGCATCGGTGACCTCGGCGATTTTCATCAGGGTGGATTCATCCAGCGTGGTCGTCACAACCTTTCCGGATTCATCCCGGACGAAGTCCTTGCGGCCGTCTCCAAGCGGAATGGAAATCGTCGAGCCCTCGGGACTGCCGACGCCGACGGTGTAAATGGCCATGCCTTTTTTCGCGGCGGCCTTGGCGGCGTCGAGCACGTCGCCTTGCAGGTCCTCGCCGTCTGTTAGCAGCACGAGCACGCGGTGGTTGTTGCCGGTTTCATCGAAGAGCCGCTCCGCCTCCTTGATGGCGCTGGCAAGGTCGGTGCCCTGGCGGGGAATCAAATCGGTGTCCAGCGCGTTCAATGATTCGCGGAACGCTTCGTAATCCAGGGTAAGCGGGCAGAGCGCGAAGGCACTCCCGGCGAACGGGATCAAGCCGACGCGGTCGCCTTCCAGTCTGCTTACGAAATCAATGATGCCGAGCCGCGCGCGCTCCAGCCGGTTCGGAGTTAAATCCTCCGCCAGCATGCTGCGCGAGGTGTCCACGGCGAAAAGGATGTCGATGCCCTTGCGTTTCACCTCATGCCACTCGTAGCCCTTCTGCGGCCGAGCTGCCGCAGTGAAAACCAGCAGGATTGCGAGTAGCCACAACCCGCGCTTGAGGTTGCGCAGCCACGGGGAGAATCCTTCGGTCAAGCGCTGGCGGAAGCGCGGATGCACCAGCTTCGCCAAATCCGCCTCGCGGCGGCGGTCGAAGCGGATGAACAATCCCACGACGCCCGCGCAGACGAGGAGGCCGACGATGATCCAGACCGGCTGGGCGAATTGTAATGAGGAGTCGTCCATGGTTCGTTCAGGGAAGTCTGCGGAAGCGGGTTTGGCTCAGGACCAGTTCCAACAGAAGCAGGCAGAGTCCGGGGACGAGAAACCACAGATAGAGTTCGTCATACTGCTGGTATTTCCTGAGCTTGCGGGTGGTTTTTTCGAGTTGGTTGATCGACTCGTAAATTTTCTCCAGCGAGTCGGTATCGGTGGCGCGGAACGACTGCCCGCCGGTCGCGGCGGCGACTTCGCGCAGCATCTCCTCGTCGATTTCCACCTTCATCGTCTGCAAATGGGTGCGGCCGAAGGCGTCCTGGACCGGCACCGGCGCATCGCCGCGGGTCCCCGCGCCGATGGTGTAAATCTTGATGCCAAGCGCCTTAGCCGCCTCGGCGGCGGTGAGCGGGTTCACGGCACCTGCGTTGTTCACGCCGTCGGTTAGAAGAATGATGATACGCGATTTCGCCGTGGAATCCTTGAGGTGGGATACCGACGATGCGATGGCGGATCCGATGGCGGTGCCGTCCTCGACCTGGCCCATCTTCACATCGCTCAGGCGCCTGCCGAGGAAATCGTGATCAAGCGTGAGCGGACTGACCAGATAGGGCCGCCCGGCGAAGGCAACCATGCCGAGCTTGTCGTTAGGACGCTGGCCGACGAATTTGCCGACGACGTTTTTCACCACTTCGAGGCGGTTGGCCGGTTTGCCTTCGAGTTCGAAATCGAGCGCTTCCATCGAGCCGGAGACATCCAGCGTGAGAATGATGTCGATGCCGCTGGCCTCGATTTCGGATGAGCCCCTGCCATGACGCGGCCGGGCGAACGCGACGATCATCAGCGCGAGCGAGAGAAGCCCAAGGAACGCCATGAAGCGTCCGGCCTTCGAGCGGGTTTTCGCGCCGACGTGGATGGCGTCGTGGGTGGACGGCATGCGGATCGCAACCGGCCTGCCCCAGCGGCCCTTCCAGATCGCGAGAACCGGCAGGAGCAGCAGGAGGAAGAGGAATTCCGGATGGAGAAACTGGAAACTCTCGGTCATGGCGTGACGGCGGTGGACGTGGAGCGGACGAAGCCGCGGGCCGCATTGAGGAGCTCGATCCGCTGGGTGGAGTCGAGATTGGATCCGGCGAATTTCGCGAGGTCGCAGGATTTCATGAACACCCGCAGATGGTCGCTTTCGGCGGCGAGCGGCGCGGCATCGTCCTTCGCGAGAGTGTGGAGGAACTCTTCGGTGGTTAGACGCGGCGCGACGATCCGGAACCGGTCGGCGATGTATTGGCGGACCGTCTGCGCGGCGCGGATGGCGAAGGCTTCCGCAGCGATGGTCTCGCGGGCCGCCTCAAGTTCTGCTAGAGAGGCGAGCGCGATTTCCGGCGGACTCTTGAGCTGTTGTTTGCGGGCGCGCTTTTTCCAGAGACCAGCGGCGAGCGCTGACAAAAGGACGCCGGCGGCGATGGAGCTGTAGAGCGCGACCGGCGGTTTTTCGGGCACGGGGATTTCCACCAGCGCCTTCGGCCCGCGGATGTCCTCGGCGGCATCGGGCGCTTGGGCGGATAGATTGCAGGTCAGCGCCGCGATCACGAGACCGCGGAAGACACGAGAGAGCATGGAACTGAAACTGGACATGATCAGCCGGAACGTTGGCGACGGCTTTGGAAGAAGCCCATCAGCGCGGGCATCCAGTTCTCGCCGTTGGTGAATTGCAGCAGGTCCACGCCCAGCGAGCGGATGCGCGCGGCGGTTAGCTCGCGGCGTTCGCGGGATTGTTTTTCGAAGGCCGCGCGGATCTTCGCCCTGCCGGTGTCGATTTCGACGACCTGGCCGCTTTCAGCGTCCTCGATGCAGATCCGGCCGACATCGGGCAGCGCTTCCTCGCGCGGATCGGTCACGGAAACGGCGATGACGTCGTGGCGGCGGCTGGTGACTTGGAGTTTGTTGCGCAGGAGTTTGAGACGGTCTTCAAACGGCGCGCCGAGACAGAAATCGGAGACGAGGAAGATCACCGATTTCCGGTGGATGACCTGGTTGGCGAAATCCAACGCTGTGGCGATGTCCGTGCCGCGTTTTTCCGGCTGGAAATACAAGGT
>JBGSUP010000386.1:0-8442 GCA_041753485.1 Akkermansiaceae bacterium | reverse complement strand
CCGCACCCAGCAACTGACCGACGCCGCCGGCAGTGTCGCGCTGGCGAGTGACAGGTCCTTGATCGCGACAGAGTCATCGACACCGTCGAAATCGAGGGCACCCGTGCCCACGACGGCGTCGTTGGTGAATGGCGTTGCCGGGAAATTGACGGGCACGCCGTCGAACCCGGACGGCGAGCGGTCGAGCAGATCGCCGTCGAGGCCGTAGTGGAGGAGGGGTGGGCTCAGGATCGCCACACCCTCGATTTCCGCCCAATTCAACCGCATACCGCCACCCTCGAACAGGACGCGCATGACCTGTGGGCCGGCGCTCAACGGGAGATTGCCGAAGGCGAGAGTCGAAAACCCGCCGCCCGCCAGGACGCTGACCGGGCCGGTCACGTCGGCCAACGCGCCATCCACGGGGCCAAACAAGACCCGCAGGTTGGTGGCGGCGGTCGCGTCGTTGGCGACCCGCAGGCGCAGGTCATGGAAACCTGCCGCCGGGACCTCGACGGAGTAATGAAGCCATTCGCCGGCAGCCGTGTGATCGACCACGAACCCGCCGCCGGCGTCGGACGTCGGTGACAGGTCAACGCCTTCGCCCGGACGGTAGGCACCGCCGAGGTTGGCGGCATCGGTATCGTGGTAGCCGCCGCCCTCGCCGCCTTGGTTGAAGTTTTCTGCCTCCAAACGCAGGGTGCCCGGGTTCAGGATCTGCCACGGATTGCCCGTCCCGGGTTGGCCGCCGTTTCCGTAGGTCAGAGAAATTCCGGTGAACGGACTGGGCGCGAGCGTCGGGCCGGTCGAGAACGCGAACCCGAATTCCTCGATCGCATTGCCGGTGATGTCCTTGATCCCGCCAGCCGGGAGGATCACTTCGTAGGTGGTGTCATCCGCGAGCGGCTGCTCGGGAACGAAGCTGAGGATGTCCTTGTCGGTGTAGGAGATCGTGCCGCGGATCGGATTGCCGCCGAACGGGCGCACGATGACCGAGGTTTCGTCGATCGTGAGGGTGTTCAGCGTCTCCGGGATGACCACGCCGATCCGCGACAACACGTGCCGGTCGGTCGCGTTGGCGGGCGGATTGTGGTAATTGACAAATGGCGGGCGGGTATCGGGTGCGTTCTGGTGCGCGATCAGGTAGGCCTTGCCACCGTTGCTGCCGTGGTGCTCGCCGACTGCGACCAGGTTGCCCATCGGCAGGGTGTATTCGGAGATCTGGTTGGTGATGTTGGCCGGCTTGAGGTTTCTCACCTTGGTGAAGGTGCGCATGTCGATCTTCGCATTGCCGGTGAAGAGGTATTCGTCCTGAAACTGCATGTAGCGTGCCGCCATCAGTGACGGGTCGGTGATGTGCGCGACCAGCCGCAGGTTCGTGGGATCGCTGAAATCCACCACCTTGATCTGCGGCTTGTTGCGGTCCTGGTTGCCGTAAACCACATAGTTGCCCCAGAGTGCCGGCTCGTAGGCGCCTTCGTTGACAAAGCCGCCCGGGTCGAGCGCGTCGAGTTCCGAGATGATCACGTCGAGCAGCACCGGATTCGACGGGTCGCTGATATCGTAGGTGGCAATCCCGGGGGCGTTGCGCGACGCGACCGCGATGAGCAGGTTGCCGATCACCAGGGGAGTGCCCTTGAAACCGAAATCGGCCTGCGGGTCGATGCTGTTAGAGAGCAGGGTGTTGGTCAGGATGTTGGAGATCGCAAGCGGTGTCGCGCTGGTGGCGTAGCCATACTGGCCGTTGAACTGCAGCGGCAGTTGGACATACTCGGCGGCGGCATCGCCATTGCGGTTGATCGTGAACGGGGCGTCATCGATCATCCGGATGTCCAACATGTTCGTCATGTCGTGAAATTGACGCGCCTCGACCGGCATCAGGAACTTGTCGCCCTCATACATGAAATAGACGTGCTCGGGCCGGACCCCGCCGCTCGGCAAGTCGCGCCGGTGCACCTCCACCGGGTTGGCCGGGTCGGAGATATCATAAACCATCACCAGGTTGCGGCCGCCATCGTCCGGGCGCGACTGGATCCAAAGGTAGCCGCGGTGGAAGCCGGCCAGCAGGTTGCGGTCGGAGTGCGTGGTGGAGGTCAGCCACTGGGCCACCACGGTTCCCGCCGTCCTTGTGACGTTGGGGAATCCGGGTCCGGTGCGCGAGGTGATCACCAGCGGGGCCGCGGACGCAGGCGTATTCTCCACAAAAGTCAGCGTTTGCGTGCCGGCCAGCGAAACGGTGACACTGCCCACACCGCCGACCGTCAGGCCGGTGACGTCGAGTGGCAGGCCACCGTTGAAGGCGGGGTTGTTAGAGGTGATCTGATAGCTGCCGTTGACGGGCGGATCCGGGATTTTCCAGGACAACAGCACATCCTGCGTGCCCGTGATGTCCTGCGTGTCGGCGGTGAATTCGATCGGCCCGCCGACTGCGAGGTCGAAGGTCAACGCAGCGATCGTGCAGCCGCCCCCGTTCTGGTCGAGCTGCCGGAAGGACAGGGAACCGGCCCCGTTTCCGCCGAGCGTGAAATTGCCGGCCGGCCCGTTGGAAAAGAGCACCGTCTCGGTCGCGCTGCCGGAGGCCCGCTGGACCGGAGCGCCCCCGCTGAAGTCAACCACGCCGATCCGCGCGGTCGAAGTGGAGTTGCTTTTCCTGAAGCCGAGAAAGGAGATCCCATTGATGCCGACCGCGGTCGAGAGGTCGGTTTCGACGATCAGGACCTCGGAAACCTGCCCCGCCGTCGAGCTCCAGTCGATCCGCTGCGCATTCAGGCCCTCCACGCCGATGCCGTCGATCGACGTCCGCGCATTGCCGACAGCGCCACCGCCGTTGATGGCACGCAGTTTCATCGAGAAGCTGCCACCGGGCCCCGGGCCCACCGAACCCGTCAGCGTGCGGTTCAGCCCGGCGACGTTGGCGTTGCCGTTCGAAGCCGAGGCAAGCACCGATACCGAGCCGCTCGGATCGACCGTGAAATCAAGCGTGACAACCCCGTGGTTCTGGGTGGTTGCGGTTGAGAGGTCGAGCGTCACCTGCGCGGATGCGACCGTCGCAAACAAGGCGAGCAAAAAGAACCCGGACGCGGACCAAGACCAACGGAATGGAGGGATCGCCGCGGCGAGTCCGGGAGCAATGGATGCCTCCTTGCCAGGAATTTGCTTTTGGGTTGGGGGCATTGTCGGGAAATCGCTTTTGGGTTGATGGCCCGTGATGGAACCGGTGGCCGGACCTGCTTGGCTGCTGTGGCCTTCTTGACCTTCGTAGCCTTTGGCGAAGCAGGTGGTAGAGCCTGAAGGGCGGGGAAGTGGGGTTTGCGGGCGAAAAGGGGACGGAAGGGGTGTTTCCACCTTCGCCGCGGTTTTGGCGGGCAGATCGGTGCGTCGGTGGGTTGTGGTTCTGTTAGAAAAATCTTCAAGTCTCAGCGGGATTCGGCCAAGTCTGGAGACTTCGGGTGGTGTCAACCTAGCTCTGCGGGACGCTTTGCCAAGATATTTGCCGACAAATCACTGCCGCTTGATCGAAATGTGGCTCGATCGAAATTGGCCCGGAACCCCCAATGAATATGGCCCGCGACACGATCCTTCACGCAATCGGGTGGGGATAACAGCACTCCACTTGATTGATTGATTGCTAGGAAATTGCTTTTGGGGTGAGGCCGTTGAAAGAGCCGGTGGCCGGACCGGAGGCGGGGGAAAAAGGGGTTGATGACGGCGGGCTTTACGCAACCGTCACTTTGCCGGGCATCATGGTCGGCACCGTCGGCGGCGGCACCGGTCTGCCCACGCAGAAAGCCTGCCTCGAACTCATGGGTTTGCAGGGCACGGGCAAGGCACGCGCGCTGGCGGCCATACCGACCGGTCCCCCGCGGTCTGGTGAAACTATCGGAACTGCGCGTCGTATTCATCATCGCCGCCTTGCTGCAAATCGCGCTGGTGCTCGCGCACGACGTCCGCCTGCTGCTCGTGCTCGCCGTGGCGTGGACTTATTTCACGCTCATGAGTGTCGAGTTCTTCTGCCGCGATTGGCTGAAAGCCCGGCCGGTCGTCTATCTGCTCACTCACATGGGCATCATGCCATTGGTCGATTTTTTCGGCACCGCCTGCGAGTGGCTGCCGCGCGGGGCCTCCGCTCCACCAGGCCTCGGCTGGTTTCTCACCGCGAGTTTCTTCAACGGCATCGTCATCGAAATCGGCCGCAAACTCCGCCAACCGGCCGATGAGGAGCAGGGCGTGGAAACCTACAGCGCGCTGTGGGGGAAATCCGGCGGCGCGGCTGTCTGGCTCGCGGCGATGGCCGCAACCCTCGCTTGCGCCGTGATGGCCGCGGCGCGCATTGGCTTTGTCGTGCCGGTCCTCATTGCGTTCGGCAGCGTGCTCGCCCTGGCCCTGATCATGCTGCCGGGCTATCTCCGCGGCCAGCTTCCCGGCAAGCGCATCGAGTCACTCACCGGTCTCTGGACACTCACGCTCTATCTCATGTTAGGCATCGTGCCGCTGTGGCTGCGTGGGTGAGGCGGTTTCGGTTTCATCCCTCACGCGGCCACCGGGGAGACAGGTGCTCAGAACGGGATGTCGTCATCGTCAATCGTTTCTAACATGAATGACTTGGGTTTGAGCTTTTTCCCGCCGACTTTGGCGATGCGGACGGAGATGACGTTGTTCGACCTTTTCACTTCGAAGAGATCGATGGCCGCGAAGAGATCGACAAGTTTCTTGAAGCCGTAGGATCGGTGGTCGAAGGGGCCTTCGTTGTTGATGCGGTTGGCGATGTTGGAAAGGTTGGCCCAGCCCTCGTCATCGGCGGAGGAACTCACAGCGTTGCGGAGCGAGGTGATGAGTTTGGTGTTGTTCTTGAGGTTTTGGCCGGTTTGCAAATCCGCCTTGGCTTCCCTGGATTCCGGCTTGGTTGGGGTTTTCCTCGCGGGCTTCGGTTCCTCCAGATAAATGAATCTCGAACAGGCGTTGATGAACGGGGCGGGGGTTTTCTGTTCCCCGAAACCAAAGACCTCCTTGCCGTCGGCCCGCAAGCGCTGGATGAGCGGCGTGAAATCGCTGTCCGACGAGACCAGGCAGAAGGTGTTCACTTTTTTGGTGTAAAGAAGGTCCATGGCGTCGATCACGAGCGCCATGTCGGTGGCGTTCTTGCCTTTCACGAGGTCGAACGACTGCATCGGCTGGATCGAGTTTTCATGCAGCACCTTGATCCAGCCTGCGAGGTCGGCTTTGGTCCAGTTGCCATAAGCCCGGCGAATGTTCACCACGCCGTGGGCGGCGAGTTCGGAGAGGATGAACTCGATTTTCGCGGCAGGCGCGTTGTCGGCGTCGATGAGCAGGGCGATGCTGTTGGAGTGGGAAAGAGTCATGGCGGGTGCCGCTGCCGTTGATTGTTGCAATTGTGAGCCGAGTGACAAGTCATGCTTCCCGGGTGGGACAAATCGTGGCGCGGATCAACGAACAGATGCGCAATCGCCCGTTCTGCCCAGCCGCGTTCCCTTCATCTGCGGCACATGATACGGAAAGCGTCAGGCAGGCTTGTTGGTGCCGGCGTTACGGATTTGGTCGAAAGTGCCTTCGATGAGGTTTCTTCCCTGTTCGCCGATGTTGTGATAGATGGAGGACATCGTCTGGATCGTGCTGGCGGCCGGGCCGGCGAAGGTGAACTCGCAATTGACCACTTGGCACTGATTGAGGGCAAACGGGCCGTAGCCGAGGACGACGAAGCGGCAGTTGGTGAATTCGCAGCCTTCGTATTCGTGAAAATCGAGGATTACTTCTTCGTTGGTGAATTTATTCTTGGTGATCTTCATCTGGTTTCAGGGGCTTGATTTGGTTTTTTCCGCGTCCATGGATAAAAATGGGCCGGATTCAAGACGGCACCACGGATTTGTGCAACCCTTTGAATTTTCGTTTTGGCAGCGGTTTCCGGAAGGAATGATTCGGGATCATTCGGGAATCAGGAGGCCTGCCGCAGCAACCGGCGAGGGCGATGGCGACATTTTACCAGAGCCGGAAGGAGTGCGGGCGGCGGGGTTGGCGATGTCCCGATTTGGATCGTGCCACACGCGGGAAAGCCTGACAGGATCACGTTCGTGAGCTTGCTGTCTCCCGGTTCCCTGGAGTCCCCGGCATTTTCCCGCCTCGGTGGCAAGGGGGCGGCGCTGGCGCGGCTGGGCGCCATGGGCTTTGAAGTACCGCCATGGTTTATTGCTAGGAAATTGCTTTTGGGGTGAGGCCGTTGAAAGAGCCGGTGGCCGGACCGGAGGCGGGGGAAAAAGGGGTTGGCGTTCGCGGCGGTCGAGGCCGCGGGTGGGGCGGTGTTTTTTCTCGTAGGCGGCGAGGAAAGATTCCCAAGCGGCGGTGATGAGTTGCCAGAGGGGGGAGGCGCGAGGGCGGCGGGGCTGGTAAATAAAAGGCACAAAAAGTGTTCATAAGAACAATTTTTGTGTAGGCCAAGATCGGGGGTGATGGATCGGATGTGGGGAAGGTCAGGGTGGGTGGATTTCTGACGGAAAATTCGAACTCGGAGCAACGCTTTTCCATTGCCATCTCATGGTCATGGGCGCTCCGGAGCACGCCCGCCGTGGCGGCCCCCATCAATCCAGCGGCGGGATGCCGTCGAGTGCGGTTTTCAGGCGGTCGAGCGTCCCATGCAAGTCGCACCAGCGCTCGATGTATTCCATGTCGAGGGTTTCCGGGCCTTGCACGGCGAGCACGTCGCGGGCGTCGTCGAGGTCCTTGTTGCGGCCCCAGCGGAGTTTTTGCACCACCACGTCCTCTGGCGTGGGCAGCCAGGTTTCGCATTGGAGAATGGGAACAAACACTCTCTGGCGACGGGAAAACTCCGACCGCACGAACGGATCATCAAAGGTCTCGAACAACTCCACCTTGAAGGGGGGGCTCGACTGGCCGGTGCCCACATGCCGCTTGCCCCATGTGAGAGTGTCGAAGCTGACCTGCGCCTCAAAAGTTACAAATTCCGAAAGTCGGCGGATCAAGGCTGCGACGTTGGCGGGAATCTCGATGCTCACCAGAAGGTCCACGTCGCGGGTCGAACGCGGCACGCCGTATGCCCCTGCTGCGATGGCTCCCACTGCCATAAAATCCACTTCCTCGGCTTCGGCGGCTTCGATGACCCGCACGGCGAGTTCTTCCAGTCTCACGAACTCCTCCTCTCCGCGGCATACAGCCCGTGTTCCCTGACTCGGTCGAGCCGTCGCATCCAGCGGGCAACCTCCTTCCAACCTTCCTCTTCGTCCGTCGTTCCCAGTCGGTGCATCGCACCGCCATGCATCATGCCAAACTGGTGGTTGGAGAGTTCGAACACATCCGCCAGCCGCTGCTCGGGTGTCAATTTCCGGGCGCGGAGGATTTTTTCCCGGTAAATATCGTCCTGCATCGCCTTGAGGGCAGCGGCGGCGTGGTCGGGTTCGCTCATCAGGCGCAGACGCTAGCGGGCGGAAACCCGCATTTCAATTGCAATCAAGGATGCGCACCACGCGTGTTCGATGGGGGAAACGTGAAGAAAAATCGACAGCTCCGCCCCCGGAATCCAATCTCAAGCGGAAGCTGACAGCACCGAAACCCCAGCCACTTATGAGCCGCTATTACAGCCATTTCGCCCCTTACATCCCCGTTGCTCAGCGCCGGATCAACGCGCAGAAGGAACTGCAAATGCCCCAGAAAAAAGTCCGCGTCAGCGAGCCGTTGGGCGAGCTCAGCCATCGCAGTTAGATCGCCACCAGCTTCTGGGGCAGCGCCTGGTGCAAGCACCTCGAATCGTTCAGCGACACCGAAAACCGTCTGCCGCGAGGACGCACTTACGTCCGCAACGGCTCCGTCCTGCACCTCGCCATCACCCCCGGCCGCATCGAGGCCCTCGTCCAAGGTTCCTTGCTCTACGAGCAAACCACCACCATCAATGCGCTCCCCGCCGCCACATGGAAAACCCTCCAAGCCCGTTCCCGGGGAAAAATCTCCGGTGAAATCATGGTGATCGTCACTCATAAGGACGATGGGCTTTTTCCCAAACCAAAAGATATCAAACTCAGATGCTCGTGCCCGGATTACGCAGGGCTCTGCAAGCACCTTGCAGCCGTGCTTGATGGCATCGGCACCCGCCTCCATCCGCAAGTTCCGCGCCCGTCTCGGACTCACCCGTCCGGCCTTTGCCGCCAAGCTTGGCGTCAGCGCCCAAAGCATCGCCAACTGGGAAACCAAGGGCGGCCCGCTCAAGCTTCAGGCTGCCAGCCTGGTGCGCTTGCAAACCCTCGCCCGCGAGTCTGCTCCGGACGCCTGATCTTATTTCCGCCAGTTCTTGCGTCCCAGCGGCACGACGAGTTCCAGCCGGGTGCCATTGTCCGGGCTGCTATCGACACGGAGCTCCGCGTGCAGCGCTTCGGTGCGCTGGCGCAAGGCGCGCAGGGTGGCGCTGCGCTCCATGCGCTCCGGCGGAATGCCGCAGCCGTC
>JBGSUP010000385.1:0-5178 GCA_041753485.1 Akkermansiaceae bacterium | reverse complement strand
CACCGCTGCCGACGGCACCTATCCCGCCAACATCGACAGCTGGGTCACACTGCCGGCGATCAGCACCATCGGCAGGAGTGGCATCCGGCTTTCGTTCCAGCGTTTCCTCGGACTGGCCTACAACCAGACCATCTGGCCGCGTTCCTCCCGGCACGCGGACTACGGGAGGATCGAATTCTCCGTGGACAACAGCAACTGGACGGGAGTTTTCGCGAACAGTTCGGCGATCACGGACGGCGATTGGTCACTGCGAAGCTACTCGCTGCCAAGTTCCGCCGATGACGAGGCCAGCCTTTATCTCCGCTTCCAACTCCAGACGGATTCCAACAACGATTCCTTCGGCTGGTGCATCGACGACCTGAAGGTCACCGGCGCGGCCGGGGCAATTCTGCCGCCGTCCTTCACCTCCGGTCCGCCCGTCACTGCGACTGCCGGGGCCGCATTCAGCCACACGGTCACGACCAGTGACCCGGACACTCCCGGCACCGGGCTCGTCCTTGCTGCCAGTGGTCTGCCCGCCGGGTTGTCCTTCGTGGATCTCGGCGACGGCTCCGGCACTCTCGCGGGCACTCCCGCGGATCCAGTCACCGCCACCATCACGATCTCCGTCACGGACGATGCCTACACGACCTATCAGATTTTCGATCTGACGATTCTCCGGCCCGCCAACACCGCTTCAACGATTTCCCCGATTTCCGACCAGACGATTTCCGCCGGCAGCGACACCGGCGCGCTTGCGTTCAGCATTGATGATGCCGAGACCGACCCCGGGATTCTGGAAGTGAGCGGCGGCAGTTCAAACCAGGATCTCGCACCCGATGGGAACATCATTTTTGGCGGAGAGGGCACGGCGCGCACGGTCACCGTGACCCCCGTCCCATATCAAACCGGAACGGCGACCATTACCGTGACGGTGGGCGATGGCGAGATGGTGTCGCAAATCCAATTCACTCTAACAGTCGAACCGACCTTTGAGTCATGGATTCGCGCGGAGGAAGGCGTGGCGGGGCATATGGGCCTAAATGACGATCCCGACGGGGACGGCATCGTGAACCTGATGGAGTATGCTCTTGTTGGTTTGGCGGGAGTGGCGGACCGCGAAATCCTGCCGACCGGGCGGATCGCAACTCACGGGGAATTCAATCATCTGGAAATCGCGATCACCAGAAACCGCGCCGCCCACGGCATCCGATATGTCGTCGAGGTGAGCGACGATCTCAGCACATGGCATGGCGGATCGGAGCACACCACTGTGGTGGACGAGACGGAGGTGAGCCTGAAGGTCCGCGACAACACTCCGGTGGACGACGCCGCTCCCCGGCGTTTCATCCGGCTGAGGGTGGTGCGCGAGTGACCGCAGGCGACTTCAGTCCCTGCGGGTCAACTCCACAAACACATCCTCAAGCGTGGCGACGTGACGGAAGAGCGAGCGCAGAGGCCAGCCGAACTGGGCGGCGAGACGAAAGATGCGTTCGCGGGCATCGGTGCCGGAATCCACCCAGACAGTGTAGCGGGTCCAGCCGTCATCAAGGGCTTCCGGGGTGACTTTTTTCACATGTTCAAGGCGGTTGATCGCGCCGGCGGCGACCTCGGGATCGGCGTGGATTTCCACCTGGATGCGCCCGGCTGCCCGCATCTGCCGGGTCAGGTTGGCGGGCGTGTCGGTGGCTTTGATCCTGCCGTTGTCGATGATGATCACGCGATTGCAGATCATTTCCACCTCATGGAGAATGTGGGTGGAAATGAGCACGGTGTGGGACTCGGCGAGTTGCCGGATGAGCTCGCGGATCTGGCGGATCTGGTTGGGATCAAGGCCGTTGGTGGGCTCGTCGAGAATCAGCAGTTCGGGATCGTGGACCAGGGCATCGGCCAGGCCGACCCGCTGGCGGTAGCCTTTGGAGAGGGTTTTGATCATCTTGCGGCGCACGCTTTGCAGACCGCAGCTGTCGATCACGGTGCCGACGCGGCGGCGGGTGTCCGCCCCGTCGAGGCCCTTGAGTTGGGCGCGGAACTTCAGGTATTCACGCACTCGCATGTCCTCATAAAGCGGGACGTTTTCCGGCATGTAGCCGATTTTACGGCGGGCATCGATCGATTCGCGGAAGATGTCGAATCCGGCGATGCGGGCGCTGCCCGAGGTGGGCGGCAGATAGCCGGTGAGCATCCGCAGGGTGGTGGTCTTGCCGGCACCGTTCGGGCCGAGAAAGCCGACGATCTCGCCGCGTGCGACGGAGAAGGAAATCTCACGCACGGCGGCGTGGCGGGCGTAGTGTTTGCTGAGTTGGTGGACTTCGATCATGGGCTCTCTGGACACCGGGATGCCTGAAAAATCCCCGGCTTGCGCGGTTGACGTGGCGGGGTGCGCCCCTTAATGAATGCCCCCGCGTGGCGGGCCAAGCGGGAAATTCGCGGGCTCGCTTCTCACTTTGATCCATTTTTCATGAACTCATCGGTTTCAGCGCGTCAGAATGCGGATTTGTTGGAGGCGAAATACGCCCAATGGTGCGAGGACCCGCGCTCGGTGGAGGAAACGTGGTCGGCGTTTTTCGAGGGATTCGAGCTTGGTAACGCGCAGCCGAGACGCAGGGAGGAAGCGGCTGCAGCAGCCGCCGCACCGGGTGGGTCCGCATGCTCGGACACCGATCTCGTGTTCTTCGGCCGGGTGGTCGCCTTGATCTACAATTACCGCACGCTGGGCCACACCCAGGCGCACATCAATCCGCTCGAGGACCAACCGGAGCGGAATCCACGGCTCGGCATCCAGGAGTTCGGCCTCACCGAAGCGGACCTCGATCGCGAGGCGTGGAATGCGTATTTCCGCCATGGCGAGCGGATGAGTCTGCGCGAAATGCTGGCGGTGCTCGATGCGACTTATTCCGCGAAAACCGGCTTCGAGTTCATGCACATCCACCACACGCCGGTGCGGCATTGGGTGCGCGAACGGATCGAATCCCACGGCGCGCGCTCCGAAGGAACCCGCGAGCGCAAGCTCGGCGCGCTGCGCTGGGTGCTTGAGGCGGAGGCTTTCGAGAATTTCCTCGGCAAACGTTTTCTCGGGGAAAAACGCTTCTCCAACGAGGGCGGCGAGGGCGCGATGATCCTCCTCAACGCGATTCTCGAAGCCTGCCCGTCGCACGGGGTGCATGAAATCGAGATGGGCATGTCCCACCGCGGGCGCATGTGCGTGCTCGCTAATTTTGTTAGAAAATCGCTGGCCACCGTGCTCCACGAGTTCACGCCGAACTACGAGCCGGATCTTGTCGCCGGTGACGGTGATGTGAAATATCACCTCGGTTATGAAAGCACGCGCGAGCTTCCGGATGGCAGGGTGCGCATCAGCCTGGCTGCCAACCCCAGCCATCTGGAGGCCGTCAATTCGATCGTCGATGGCAAGGCGCGCGCCCGCCAGCGCGTCCTGAGCGAGGCCGCGGGAGGGGAGATCGACCGCAACCGGGTGCTGCCGATTCTTTTGCATGGCGATGCCGCGTTCGCCGGCCAGGGATCGGTGGCGGAGGTGCTCAATCTCTCCCAACTGCCCGGCTACCGCACCGGTGGCACCATTCACATCATCATCAACAACCAGATCGGCTTCACCACCGTGCCGGCCGACGCGCGTTCCTCCGCCTATGCCACGGATATCGCCAAGATGATCGAGGCTCCGGTCCTCCATGTGAACGGCGAGGAACCGATGGAACTTTACTGGGCCGCGCTTTTCGCCATCGAGTTCCGCCAGAAGTTCGCCCGGGATATCGTCATCGACATGTATTGCTACCGCCGCCAGGGCCACAACGAGGCGGACCAGGCGGCCTTCACCCAGCCCGTCATCGCCCGCAAGATCGCCGATCGCCCGACTTTCGGAACGCTTTACAAACAACAACTCGTCGCCGAGGGAGTGATTGGCAATGAGGATCTCGCGGCGCTTGAACGCGCGATCTGGGACAAGCTGGAAGAGGGCTATCAGAAGATGCTCGCACTGCAGGAGGCGGGGGACCGCACGGCTTTCAGCGGATCGACCGGCGTCGTCCAACCCGAGTATTCGCATGCGCCGGTGGCCACGGGCATCGGGCGTGACAAACTCCAGCACATCGGCCGGGTGCTCACGACAACCCCACACGACTTCAATCTGAATCCCACGCTGGCGAAGCGCTTCATCCCGCGGCGGATCGAGGCGATGGCAAACGGCGGCCCGATCGACTGGGCCTTGGCCGAGTCACTTGCCTTCGGCTCGCTGCTGCTGGAAGGAACGCCGGTGCGATTGTCGGGCCAGGATGTCGGGCGGGGCACTTTCTCGCAGCGCCACGTCGTGCTGCACGATTACGAAACCACCGCAAAATATGTCCCGCTGGAACACATCGCGCCGGATCAGGGTAGATTCTGTGTGCACAATTCACTGCTCTCCGAGTTCGCGGTGCTTGGTTTTGATTACGGCTATTCGCTTTCCTATCCGAAAATGCTGACCTTGTGGGAGGCGCAGTTCGGTGATTTCGCCAATGGCGCGCAGGTCATCATCGACCAGTTCATCGCCTCCGCCGAGTCCAAGTGGCAGATTCCCACGGATCTGGTGATGCTGCTGCCCCACGGCTACGAAGGCATGGGACCGGAACATTCGAGCGCGCGCTTGGAACGATTCCTGCAACTCTGTGCCGAGAAGAACATGATTGTCGGGAATTTCACCACACCGGCCCAGTATTTCCACGCCCTGCGCCGCCAGAAACACCGCGATTTCCGCAAGCCGCTGGTGTTGATGACTCCGAAGAGTCTGTTAGGCCGGCCGGAGGCGGTTTCCCGCGAGGAGGATTTCCTTGAAGGGAATTGTTTCCAGGAAGTGCTGCCGGATCCGAAGGTGTTCGCGAACACCGCCAATGTCAGCCGCGTGATCTTCTGCACCGGCAAGGTGTTCTACGACCTGCTGGCCCACCGCCAGGAGAAAGGCATCGAGAACGCGGCCATCATCCGCATCGAGCAGCTCTATCCGTTCCACCGCGAGATGGTTGAGGCCATCGCCGGCCAATACCCGAACGCCTCGCATTTCGTCTGGTGCCAGGAGGAACCCCTCAACATGGGTGCCTGGTCCTACATCTGGCCGCGGCTCGACCGCGCGGTCGGCGCGAAGGTCCGCTATGCCGGGCGTGACGCCGCCTCCAGCCCTGCGGCGGGCTCCAAGGCGATGCACTACCG
>JBGSUP010000384.1:0-3468 GCA_041753485.1 Akkermansiaceae bacterium | reverse complement strand
GCATCACCGACGACAAGGATTTAGAGCGGAAGGATGATCGCGACCGGAAAATCCCCTGTGGCGATGAGGAATCACGAGGCCCCGGTTCGAGCAGATTGCCCGGAATTGCAAACCGGCGCAACGAGCTTGGCAACATGACGAATCCGCGTCCGTGACCGGACTTATCGTGTCGAGGCTTGCAATGCGCCGGAACGTCTTTTTTGATTGGCCCTGAAGGAATCTCTCGACGCTGAAAAACTGTGATGAGCCAGCAACCAGTCGGCATCCCGCCCCCACTCGACCCCGGCTTCCAACCGGCGGTCATCTGCAACCGGAATTATGTGCAAAGCGCTCTTGCCTCCGGCCGCGCCGTGCCACTTGTCCTTGGCCTTGAGCGGGAACACGGCTTGGTCTCGCGTTTCGAAACCTGGGTCATGCCGGCTGCCGATCCGGCGACGCTGCGCTACGTCGAGCGTCTCGTGAAATTCCTGCTTTGGTCGCGCGGCGGCTGGAAACTCCACATCGGCGGGCCGGATGCGATTGGCAGGCTCATCCGCGGAATCTACTCGCCTCGCGGTGCCCGCAGGTTTGACGCGGCGATGATGGCGCTCGCCTACGGGAAGAAATTCGAGGTGGTTCTGACAGATCCTAACAAGGTTCCCGCCGCCAGCGACATGCGGATTCCGGCAGGCGGCCATCTGAAGGGCTGCCGCATCGGCTTCGACCTCGGTGCCAGCGATTACAAGGTGTCCGCCGTGATTGACGGGGGGGCGGTCTTCACCGAGGAAACTCCGTGGGATCCGAAAACCCAGGCCAACCCGGAATACCACTATCATCATATCTCCGCCGCCCTCCACCGCGCGGCGGCCTGCTTGCCGCGCGTTGATGCCATCGGCGGCAGCTCTGCGGGCATCATCGTCGACAATGAAATCCGCGTCGCATCCTTGCTGCGGGCGATCCCGAAGAAACTCTTCCCGACCGCCGCCGCGGTTTTCAAACGCATCCAAAAGGAATGGAACGTGCCGCTCGTCGTGATGAACGATGGCGACGTCACCGCCCTGGCGGGCGCGCTTTCACTCGGACAGAAAGGCATGCTCGGCATCGCCATGGGCTCCAGCGAGGCGGCCGGCTTCATGGACCGGAAAGGCCGGATTCCCGGCTGGCTCAATGAACTGGCATTCGCCCCCGTCGATTACAATCCCGAGGCTCCGGCTGACGAGTGGTCGGGCGACGCCGGTGTCGGCGCGCTCTACTTCTCCCAACAGGCTGTCAACAAGCTGCTTCCGGCGGCACGAATCAAGCTGCCGAAAGCCATGGGATTACCCGAGCGGCTCAAGGCAGTCCAGGAGTTCATGGCCGGGGGAGACGAGCGCGCTGCGAGGATCTACGAAACCATTGGCGTCTATCTCGGCTACACGATCCCGCACTACGCCGGCTTTTACGACTTCGCCCACATGCTCGTTCTCGGCCGCGTCACCACCGGCCGGGGAGGCGACGTCGTGCTCGCCAAAGCCCGCGAAGTGCTGAAGCGGGAGTTTCCGGAAATCGACATTGCCATGCTCGTGCCGGACGAGAAAACCCGCCGTGTCGGTCAGGCGGTGGCAGCGGCAAGCCTGCCGAAACTCAACAAATGACTGCATGAACCTCCACCATCCGACTGCGGCGATCTTCATTCCCGACGCCAAGCCACCTGCGCAAGCTCTGCCGCGCATCACCCATCTCGGCATCGGTGCCCATCAGGACGATCTGGAATTCATGGCCTTCCACGGCATCCTCGCCTGCTACGCCCGTGACGACCAATGGTTCGGCGGCGTGACCTGCACCAACGGAGCCGGCAGTTCGCGCGGCGGGCCCTACGCCGCTTTCACCGATCAGCGGATGAGGGAAATCCGCCGCGAGGAGCAAAACACCGCCGCAACAATCGGCGGCTACGGGGTGATGATTCAACTCGATTACCCGAGCAGTTCGGTCAAGGAGCCGCATGGGGAGCATCTGCGCGAAGACCTCAAACAAATTCTGGCAGCCACTCGCCCGGATGTCGTTTACACCCACAACCCGGCGGACAAACACGACACCCACATCGGCGTGACCATCGCCGCCCTGCAAGCCATGCGCGAACTTCCCCGCGACCAGCGCCCGTCCCGTGTCATCGGTTGTGAAGTCTGGCGCAACCTCGACTGGCTGGCCGACGACAAAAAGGTCGTCATGGATGTCAGCGGCCGCGACAATCTCGCGGCGGCGTTGAATGGCGTGTTCGACTCGCAGATCGCCGGTGGCAAGCGCTATGATCTCGCCACCCTTGGCCGCCGGGCCGCGAATGCCACGTTCTTCGATTCGCACGCGACGGATGCCGCCACCCAGGTGATCTTTGGCATCGACCTCACCCCCTTGGTCAGCGACGAATCGATGGACATCGTGACCTTCGTTTGCGAGCTCATCGCGATTTTTCACGATGATGTCGGCCGGAAACTTGCCACCCGATTGGGCTGAATTCATGGAAATCATCATCCAAGCCACGGCGGACGCCGCCACCGACATCGCGGCCCGCATCATCGCCCGTCTGTTGCGCGGGAAACCGGACGCCGTGATCGGACTGGCCACCGGCAGCACGCCGTTGCGGCTTTATTGCAAGTTGATCTCCATGGATCTTGATTGGAGCCGTGTCACCACCTTCAACCTTGATGAGTATGTCGGACTGCCGCGCGGGCATCCGCAGTCGTATCACTCGTTCATGTGGGAAAACCTGTTTCGCCACATCAACATCACCGCTGCGAACATTCATATTCCGGACGGCAATGCGGCGGACATCCCGGGATTTTGCGCCAGCTACGAACAACAAATCCGCGAGGCCGGTGGCATCGATCTCCAGGTGCTGGGGATCGGCACGGACGGCCATATCGGCTTCAACGAGCCCACATCCTCGCTCGCCTCCCGCACCCGCATCAAAACGCTTACCGGCCAGACCCGTCTGGACAACGCCCGCTTTTTCGGCAGCGAACAGGATGTGCCGCATCATGTCATCACCATGGGCATTGGCACCATCATGGAAGCGCGGCAGAACCTGTTGCTGGCCTTCGGTGAAAACAAGGCCCAGGCCGTCGCCGGGGCGGTCGAGGGGCCGGTCACCTCGCTCAACCCCGCATCGGTGCTGCAGATGCATCCGGCGGTGAAAGTTTGCCTCGACGAGCCCGCTGCAAGCGCCTTGCACCGTGCGGACTACTACCGCTGGGTTTACGCCCACAAACCTGCCTGGCAGGTTTTCTAACAATTCATCGCTTGCATGCGATTCCTCATGAATCCTGTCCGGTGCGGGGCCAAGTCACGGTTCATTGGGATGCCCCCGAGCCATCTGGATGGCCCGGGACTCGGTCAACCGGTCGCGACAGGGTTCACGCAAAAGCCCGATCCTCCGGGAAGAGGATCGGGCGTTGTGAAGATTGATTCCGGGAGGGGATTACCAGTCGCCGCCGCCGCCGCCTTTGTAACCGC
>JBGSUP010000383.1:0-4161 GCA_041753485.1 Akkermansiaceae bacterium | reverse complement strand
GGTCGCCCTGTTCGGCGGGCTTGCCGGCTGGCTGGTTCCATCCAGCGATTCCTCCAAGCCGGTTGCCGCCGCGAAGGCCACCGCGCCGACCATCCGTTCGGCCGCGACCGGAACGCTCGTTCCCGCCGGTTTCAACCGTGGGCTCAAAGAGGCCAGCGACGAGGGGGTCATCTGGCAATCCAGCCGCCAACCGCACCGCGTGCTCCGGGTGGTCTATCAGGAGCGCGTCACCCTCAAGGACGCCAGTGGCCGCACCTATCAGGTGGAACAACCCCGGGTGGAATACATTATTGTCCCCGCCAAGTCCGATTGAGGGCGAGTTTGGGAAACAAAACCAGCCGCCAGCCGCGCTGTCCCAGTTGCAATCATGAAAACCATCATTTTCCCAACATTCAGCGCCGGGCTGCTAGTCATGCTGGCCGCCCCGGCATCGGCGATTGAGGCACCGCCGGACGATGCGCTGCCTCCGGTGGAAGTGGCACCTGCTGCGCCGCTGGAAGCTGCGCCCGCTGCAGATGCTCCTCCCGCCAGAGTGCAAGCCGCCTATCTGGGTGTCGTCTCCAGCGAGATTCCCGAAATGCTCGCCGAGCACCTTGGCCTCGCCCATGGTGAGGGCATTGTCGTGAGGGCCATCATGCCGGACGGACCCGCCGCAAAGGCTGGTCTCGCGGTGCATGATGTCATCACCCGCATCGGTGGCCAGGCGGTAGGTTCATCCGAGGACCTCACCAAGCAAATCAGCGCGCACCAACCCGGCGCCACCGTGCATCTCGATGTCATTCACAAGGGCAAGCCTGCGGGACTCGATGTCACGCTCGGCATTCGTCCCGAGCAAGCTGCTGCACCTGCCGCCCCCGGGCTTCGCGCCCTTGATGACCTCAATCTGGATGGCGTGCCCAAGGAACTTGCCGACCGCGTGCGGGGCATGATCGAAGGCAATCTCGGCGAGTTGCGGCTCGATTTCGAACGGGGCATGGCGGAAGCCGCCCCCCAGGTGGAGGATGCCGTGCGCGAGATGAAGCTGCGCATGGAAAAGGCCATGCAGGGGCTGCAAATTCCGGAGATCATCCCACAGGAGCGCGGGGTTCAGCTGCATCAGGGAGCGAC
The DNA here is from genome assembly GCA_041753485.1 of Akkermansiaceae bacterium. Taxonomy (GTDB): domain Bacteria; phylum Verrucomicrobiota; class Verrucomicrobiia; order Verrucomicrobiales; family Akkermansiaceae; genus Luteolibacter. The sequence goes on along the minus strand of JBGSUP010000383.1, from coordinate 3,054 downwards.
CGTCCGCTTGATGGACGAGCAGGGGAGTATTGAGCTCAAGTCCAACGAAGGTGGTAAGGAAATCACCGTCCGCGACAAGGAGCACAAGGTCGTCTGGACTGGTCCCTGGGACACCGAGCAGGACAAGGCCGCCGCCCCCGAGGATGTCCGCCAGCGCGTGCAGCGTCTTAATATTGATGCAGGATTCGGCGGCAATGGCCTGCGCCTGCAATTGCCTGGAGGAGACCCCGGCCTGCAAGCTCCCGAGTGACGGTTTTTCGATTTCCTGGGTAGGAGAACGCAAAATGGAGGCGTTCATGGAGAACACCCGCGCCCGGTTCGTCCGGGCGCGGGTGAATCATTTTCTCGTCATGCCCCCGCGCTTGAGGGCTTGCCGCTGAGCGTCACGGTGGCGCTTGCCAGCGGCGTGCCTGCCACGCTCACCTCGCCGTCGATCTGCACCAGCCCAGCCATGCGGCCCCGGACCTTGGCCCGGATCTCCAGGAGATCACCGGGCACTGCCGCACCGAGGATTTTCGCGGCACGCACCCCGGTGAGCCGGAGGTCAGCCATGACTCCGTGTCCGGAATCAGTTTGCGCGACCACGCCTCCCAACTGCGCGATCGCCTCGATCATAATCACTCCCGGGACCATCGGATTCCCGGGAAAATGCCCCTCGAGGAAGGCCTCCGAACCCCGCACCCGATAAATGGCCGCGCCATCCCGCCCGGGATCGAGCCCGGTCAACGCATCAATGAAGCGAAACGCCTCGCCGTGCGGCAGGGATTTCAATGCGATCTCGAAATCGGCATTCATTCACGGACGATTCCCGGTCCCGTCCTGCTGCCAGCAATGCAGCCAGCCGCTCAGCCGGCGAAATTCGCGGCAACCACATCCCAGTTCACCACGTTCCAGAACGCAGCGATGTAATCGGGCCGGCAATTCTGATAGTTGAGATAATAGGCGTGCTCCCAGACATCAAGGCCAAGGATCGGCTCGCCGTCGCAGCCTGCGATCGCGGCACCCATGCACGGGCAGTCCTGATTGGCGGTGGAGCACACGGCCAGCGAACCATCGGATTTTTTCACCAGCCATGCCCAGCCGGACCCGAAGCGGGTGGCACCAGCCTTGGCAAAGGCCTCCTTGAAGGCATCAAAGGAACCGAAGGCCTTGTCGATGGCGGCCGCGAGATCGCCGGACGGAGCCTTGGCACCGCCCGGAGCGATGACCTTCCAGAAAAACGAGTGGTTCGCGTGGCCGCCGCCGTTGTTGCGCACCGCCATGCGGATGCCATCCGGCACGGAAGCGAGTTCGGCGAGGATTTCGCAGAGCGACTTTGCCTCGAGATCGGCATTGCCGGCGATGGCGTTGTTGAGATTGGTGATGTATGCCTGATGGTGCTTTGAATGATGGATTTCCATCGTGCGGGCATCGATGTGCGGCTCAAGCGCGTTGTAGGCATATCCGAGTTCGGGAAGAGTGTGGGCCATGGTGCTTAGGGGAGTTTGGTTTGCGTATCGCCAGCTGATCCGATAAAACCAACTTGTCGGCGACGCCCCCTACGAAACCGAGCTTTCGCCCGCCCGCAAGAGAAAACCGCAATGATTCCTCCACACCTCGCACCCTATCTTCCCGAAACCATCGCGGTCGCCGCTGGCCTGTTGCTTGGCTGGCTGATCACCCGGCTTGCCGCCTCGGGAAAAATCTCCGCCGGGATCGAGCGCTTGAAGGCCGAAGAACGGCGGTCGGCGGAAATCGAGGCCCGTCTCGCCCACGCCAACGCCGATGCGGAGCGCAACGAACAGGATGCGCAAACCTTCCGCAACCAGCTCACCGAGCTCCGGTCTCGCCTCGAATCCGAACTCAAAGCCGCCGCCGAAAAACAGGCCTTGCTCGAACGCGCCGAAATCAAACTTTCCGACACCTTCAAGGCCCTCTCCGCCGATGCCCTGCGCGCCTCTTCCGAGCAATTCCTCCACCTTGCCAAATCCTCGCTCGCCACCCAAACCGAAGAAGCCAAGGGCGAAATCGAGAAACGCAAGGTCGCCATCGAAAGTCTCGTCAAACCGGTCGCGGAATCGCTCGGAAAATTCGAACTCCGCATCGGCGAAATCGAAAAACTCCGCGAGGGTGCCTACGCCGAACTCAAGGAACAGGTCCGCGCCCTCGGCGAAGGCCAACTCGGCCTCCAGCGCGAGACCGCCTCGCTTGTCAAAGCCCTGCGCCAGCCGACCGGCCGCGGCCAGTGGGGCGAAATGCAGCTCCGTCGCGTGGTCGAACTCGCCGGCATGCAGGAACATTGCGACTTCGAAACACAGCACAGCACCACCACCGACGAAGGAAAAAACCTCCGCCCTGATCTGATCGTCCGCCTGCCCGGGGGCAAAACCATCGTCGTCGATTCCAAAACGCCGATGGACGCCTACCTCGACGCGCTGGAAGCCACCGACGACGCCCGGCGCGAGGAGTCGCTGCAACGCCACGCCCGCCAGGTGCGCACCCACATCCAACAGCTTTCCTCGAAGAACTACACCGCGCAGTTCGCCCAGACGCCCGAGTTCACCGTGCTGTTCCTGCCCAGCGAATCATTCTTCTCCGCCGCTCTTCAAAGCGATCCCGGCCTCATCGAGCGCGGCGTGGACCAAGGCGTCATCCTCGCCACGCCCACCACGCTCATCGCCCTGCTGCGCGCGGTTTCCTATGGCTGGAGGCAAGAATCCATCGCCGAAAACGCCCGCGAGATTTGCTTGTTAGGCCGCACCCTTCACGAACGCCTGGGCAAGCTTGCGGATCACTTCGCCAAGCTCGGCCGCTCGCTCGGCAATGCGGTGGAGAACTACAACAGCGCCATCGGTTCCCTCGAGACGCGCGTTCTAACAACCGCCCGCAGGTTCGAGGACCTCAAGGCCGCTCCGGAAGGTGCCTCGCTGGCCGTTCTCGAACCCGTGGACAGCATTCCGCGCAATCTCCAGTCCGCGGGTGCCGGCGGCCCGCCCGCCAGCGCCAAGGACGCCGCCCGCCACCTGCGCATGCCGTTGGAATGATTTATCCAACCTGATGTATTGGCGTGGAACG
>JBGSUP010000382.1:0-1595 GCA_041753485.1 Akkermansiaceae bacterium | reverse complement strand
ACCACCAGACGGTTTTTTTCTCCGCCACCTCGTATTTCACCGGTTGCAGTCCGGTGCCTTTATGCGAGCCGTCGCAAAACGGCGGGTGTCCGGAGCGCCCGCAGGAGCACCACCAATGGACACCGGCTTCCACTTCGAGGGCCAGCGGTTTCGTATCGCAGATGATTGGATTCTCAGCCATGGGCGGGACCATGCGTGCCGCCCGGCCTCAATGCGAGACGAAAACCTGCAAAACCTCCGGCTCATCCACAGGGGTGGCGGCTTGGGAGCCGGCCGGTGGGGTGCCACGCAGGGTGGTCGCAGGGTATTTGTCGAGTCGGGGATAGCGCTGGGTGGGCACCTCATGGACGAAGGTGATCGCGAGCCACACCAAAAGGCTGGCCGCCGAGGCACTGACAAATCGCCGGAGTTTCATCGGATATTTCGGAAATGCTTATGATCTCCGCGGCCGGGTTTTGCGTCTAATCGGTAGAAAAAGCAACCCCAAAGATCGGCCGGGCGTGGCTTCTTCAAAAGGAGGTTGTCGCGGCTTACGGCCATCGCTAGCGTGGTGCTCGTGACCGATTCGCCCGGGCGATCCGGCCTTCGATGATCCCTCACCACACCACTCTCCCATGGGCATTTTCAGCAAACCCCGCCTGCGCAGTCACGACCGCCGTGAAGACATGCCGGAAGGTCTTTGGAACAAGTGCCCCGATTGCGGGGCGATGATCCACAATCTGGAACTCCAACAGAACTTGCAGGTCTGCCCGCATTGCGCGCATCACTTCCTGATCGATTCCCGCGAGCGGATCCTGATGCTGGCGGATTCCGGATCGTTCGAGGAAATGGATGCCGGGCTGGTCTCCGCCAATCCCCTTGGATTCCAGGGCTACACTGAGAAAACCGCGATTCTGCGCGAGAAAACCGGGCTCGACGACGCGGTGGTCTCCGGCCGCCTCGACATCGGCGGCCACAAGGCGGTGATCGCGGTGATGGACTTCAATTTTTTCGCCGGGTCGATGGGTTCGGTGGTCGGTGAGAAAATCACCCGTGCCATCGAGACGGCGATCGCCGAAAAGCGGGGCGTGATCATCGTTTCCGCCTCGTCGGGTGCGCGGATGCAGGAGGGCATGCTCTCGCTGATGCAAATGGCGAAAACCTGCGGCGCGCTTGCCCGGCTGGCCGAGGCGAAGCTGCCCTACATCTCGCTCATGACCCATCCCACCACTGGAGGCGTGACCGCCTCGTTCGCGACCATCGGCGATATCAACCTGGCCGAGCCCAAGTGCATGATCGGTTTTGCCGGGCCGCGGGTGGTCAAGGAAACGACCCACCAGAACCTGCCGCCCGGTTTCCAGACGGCGGAGTTCATGCTCGAGCACGGCTTGATCGATGCGATCGTGCCGCGCGCGCGGGCGCGCGAGCGCCTGATCAGCCTGTTAGGCTACATGATGCCCGGCTGAGCGGGCTCAGCAGGCAGCGCTGTGGAAAAAGTGGCGCAGTGCCTCGATGGCCCCGTGGCCGTGGACGCCGCGGGTGACGAGACCGCCGGTGGCGGTGATTTTCGCGTGGATTTCGGCCACCGAGTTCGCCGGGCATGCGCGCATGCCGGC
>JBGSUP010000381.1:0-6152 GCA_041753485.1 Akkermansiaceae bacterium | reverse complement strand
CTGGCGGATGCATGATTTGTCCCAGTTCATGCAGGGATTCCTGCAACGCTTCACGCTGTGGCACAACCGGAAGACCAAGCGCAAGGGACACCTGTGGGAGGATCGTTTCAAAAGCGTGATCGTGGAGGATGGCGTAGCGGCGAAGACGATGGCGGCGTATATCGACCTGAATCCCGTGAGGGTGGGAATGGTGAAGAGCCCGGAGGAATACCGCTGGAGCAGTTATGGCGAGGCGATCGGCGGCGGGCCAAAGGGCAATGGCAGGAAGGCGCGGGCGGGTCTGGTGCGTGCGAGGCAGCGGTCAAGCCGCCGCCGGACTCTTGTGGAGCATGCGGGATCTACGGGTCGGAATTTCGGCTCCACCGCAGGATTATGATTAGATTGCGACCGAAGCGGTGCTTGCCTCTTCACGGGACGACACGGTCGCCGACCCAAGTGCCGTAGCGAGTATTTTTCAGCGTAGTCTTCCACACCACTCGCCCATGCCATCCTGGGAACCCGGCCTGATTGCAGGCCAGGTTTCATGTTTCAGGATGAAATGCCGATGAAATTTCGGATCAACCGCAGGCCGGCATCCTGGCTTTTCTCCGGGTGGAACTGGCAGGCCAGCAGGTTGGGCAACTCGATCGCGGAGGCGAAGGCGTCCTCGCCATAGGTCGTTGCCGCGGCGATGACCGACGGATCCTTGGGCGCGGGAAAGTAGGAATGCACGAAGTAGAAATACGGCTCGGCACCGAGACCGGCCCAGTTTCCGGTTTCGGGTCTGCGGGGAGCGGCGGAGTTCCAGCCCATATGGGGGATTTTCAGACCCGCGGTTTGCCTAAAGCGGCGGACGCTGCCGGCAACGACGCCGAGTCCGGCCACGCCGGGGCTTTCCTCGCTGGAATCAAACAACAACTGATAGCCAAGGCAGATGCCGAGATAGGGCCTTCCGGCAGCCACCCACTCGCGAATGGCCGGCACCAGCCCGCGGCTTTCGAGCTGGGCCATGCTGTCGCCAAACGATCCAACGCCCGGCAGCACGAGGTGTGTGGCACCCGTTAGATCATGCGCCTTGGCGGCGATGACCGGATCCACACCGAGCTCGTGCAGGGCGTTGGCGACGCTGAGCAGGTTTCCGGCACCATAATCGATGAGTGCGATTTTCACAGCGCGTCCTTGGTGCTGGGAATTCCTTTCACCCGCGGGTCGCGCTCGCAAGCATCCCGCAGGGCGCGTGCAAGGCCCTTGAAAACGGCCTCGGAGACGTGGTGGCCGTCGCGGCCATAGAGCAGTTCGACGTGGATGTTCGCGCGCAGATTGGAAGCGACCGCACGACAGAATTCCTCGACCAGGGTGAAGGGCATGTTGGGAGCTGAGGGCGTTCCCGCCGGGGCCCGGAATTCGAGGTGCGGCCGATTGCTGAGATCCACCACCACGCGGGCTAGCGTTTCATCCATCGGCAGGTAGCAGCAGCCGTAACGACGGATTCCCTCCTTGGTGCCGAGCGCTTCGCGCAGGCAATCGCCGATGACAATTCCAGTGTCCTCGATGGTGTGATGAAAATCCACATCGATGTCTCCGGTGACCTCCAACTTGAGGTCGAAGAGCCCGTGTTTCGCAAACAAGGTGAGCATGTGATCGAAAAACGGAACGCCAGTCTCAATCGAGGAGACTCCGGAACCATCGATATCGAGCGACAATTCGATGGCAGTTTCCGCCGTCTTGCGGCTGCGGCTGGCGGTGCGGGATGCGTTCATGAAACAGGCTGTGGAATCGTTCAGCGGTTGGCTGCGGCGGCTTCGAGGACAGCGATGTAGTTGGCAGGCACCATGGCGGTTCTGGCGTCACTGATTGCCGCGGTGACAGCGGCTTTGTCGGCCCCACTCTGGATTTTCTGCAAGGCGTCGCGGTAGGCCTTGCCACCATCGATGGCCGACACGCCACCCCCGGCGGCGAGGCGCGCGATTTCCTGTTTGCCAAAGGTCATGGTTTCGTCGAGCGACGGCTTGAAGAACGGATGCGTGGTGACCCAGCCGGTTTTGGCTTCCTTTTCAGCCTTGAAGCGTGCCGCAAGCCCGGCGGTTTCCTCGGCGATGGCGGTCTCGGTTCTGCGGCGGTCCGCAAGGTTCATTTGTTCGAGTCCGCTCTGACGCTGCTTCAGGCGGGCCTCGTAGCTGACGAGCAATTGGCTGATTTCGGCCAGGTAGGTATTCATCACCTGGGTGATCAAGGGCGCGAGCGCGGCGCGGGGCACAGTGCTGCGGAAATCGCGGTCAAACTCGGAAAACGCCCGCAAGGCGGCCAGATAGCGGGCCTCCTTGATGAGGGCGCGGATCTCGGCTTCCTTGGCGCGGGCGTCAAATTCGTAGGCATTGGCGCGATATTCGGAGGGTGGCACGATTTTGCCATTCAGCTTGATGCCGCCGGCGAGGATCTCGTTGGCCTCGGCCTTGAGGGTGGCGAGGATTTCCCGCGCATCCGGGGTTTTGGAACTGCCGCGATGCTCGCTGAGGAATTTCTCCACAGCGCGGATTCTTGCGGCGTATTGATCGGCGGTGAGCGAATCGGGCGCGGGAACGAGTTCGGCGATCGCCGGGAAAGCGATCAAGTCGGGCTTTTGGCGCTGGACCTTGGTAACGTCGGCCTTGGCCAGGATCCGCTCGTCCTTGATGCTTTTGGTGACCTGCACATCGACGACATAGGACGACTCGTCCTCCCGCACGATGGAACCCTCGACCGTGCTGCCGTCTTTGAGGAAAAACGTGTCCGCTTGGGCGCGAAATGGCAGAGCGAGCAGCCAAGCGGAAATGACAAGGAATAGGGTCTTCATGGTTCTGGTGTGGGAGCTTGTTCAGGTGAGGCCTCACCCGCGGGGAGTTTTCCGGAATTCAGGGGCGACGGCAAGACCGCTTCTTTCAATGCCTCTGGCGAGGAAACGATCCGGCTCTTGTTTTCCTCACCGAGAAGCACTTTGATCGAGCCTGCGGGAATCTCGTCCCCGGCCTGCGCCGGACGCCGCTGGAACATCCGCATCGGCAGGCGCTCGATGGCAAGCTTCATGGCCGGCGAAATATCCGCCGCATAAACCACCGTGACCCTGTAGTGGCGGGCGACAGTGGCCAGCAGCAGATCGGTGTGGAGAACCGGCCGGTCAAGCGTGTAGGAGGGCAGCGGCGTGGCAAGCTGGCTGAAGCTTGCCACCAGCGGCCGTCCGATTTCGGCAAGCCGACACTCGGCGAGAGAAATCAGACCGGCTGTCGAATCATCAAACAACATGACCAGATCGGTGATCGGGAGATCGACCACCTTTGCCTCGTCCGGGCATTCCTTGAGAAATTGATTTCCGGTGAACAATTCCGCCGCGGTGGTGGCCAGATCTTCCGACCAGACCAGCCAGCGGTCATCGGAGGTGATTGCTGCCACATCAAGAACCGCCTGCAATGCCAAGGCATAGAGAAAAGCCCTTCCAGCTCCAAGCGTTGGCGGCGTCTTTTCGGCAAAGACCCGCAGCTCGGGCCCCACGGCAAAGGCCTCCCGCGCCCGCTCAAGCAGCGTGACGGCTTTTTTCCGGTGGGACTCGTCGCCCGTGGCACCAAAGGCAGCCGCATAGGCCGAGACCATCCGGAAGGTGGATGGCGCGTGGGCGCACTCGTCGCGCGGGGATTTGACAAACCGGGCGTTGCGGGCAGCCAGGAGCTTGGCCCGCACCGCCTCGAAGCGCGGGGCGAACACCTTGAGCGGCTGGGATTGCGAGGCTGCGAGCCCGGCAAGCGTCTGGGAGAGGCCCAGGGTGTTGCCGCGGAAAAACTCGCGTCTTGGATCCACTTCGGACGGGAGATTGCCAAGGCCCTTCATGGCCGTGGCTTTGATCCACCACTCGGCATCTTGCGGGGCGAGGATCGTTCGGATGTCCTCCACACTCCACATCCAGAGTGCGGGATCGACCTCCTCGGCAAGCCCTACGGCAAACAATCCTTCAGGGGTGGTATAGGCGTTTTCCGCAAAAACGATCAACCGAAGCGCTCTCTCCAAGGCCTGAAGGTCACCGGTCGCACGAAACGCCTCAATCAAGGCCACGGCCACGCGGCCTTGTGACGGGCAATCCCGGACAAACGACGGCAGCGCCCACGAGCTGCCGCGGCGCGAGGAAAAAACCCCGCCATCCAGCGGATCGAACATCGCGCTTGGAAGCAGATCCACCAGAAGTTCGCGGGTGGTGGCAAGGCAGCGCGCACGCACATCGGCGGGCAGACCGGGATGCACGGAGGATACGGCCAGCAGTTCAAGCGCGCTCGAGGGAAAGAGCCCGCCGGTTTCATCGAAGCTGCGTGAATAGGCGTCATACAGCGAGGCGAGTTGGCGCAGGCTGCGAACCGCATCCACGGCCGGCTGTTCGCTCATCACCTTGATGTTCTTGCGCTGCTCCAGCCGGGCACGTCGGTTGGCATTGTCCAGCGTGCTGTTTTTCAACACGTATTCGGGCACATCCCGCCACATCTGGGAGACCATCGTGTGGGACTGGTTGAACAATTCCCGCACGCCTGCCGGATCGTTGGTGGTCACCGGAATCCAGGCCACCGGATTGCCCTCGTGAGTGAGCCAGACAAACAATGGGAGATTGAGGCCGCGCTTGATTTCGGCACAGAGATCGGAGGTTAAAATTCCCATTTCACGCGACGCGTCACCGTCGATCAGAACCGGCACGTAATCATCATTGATGCTCGCGAGCGCCGTCGGATCACTCGCGAGGGCAGCCAGCACTTTCTGATAGCCCGGCTGCTGTGGGATGGCGATCACCCCGAATACCAGGCGCCGCGCGCCGCGCGCCCGCTCCATTGTCTCCCTCGTCCACGCTTGCCAATGGATCGGCGAACGCGCCTGACTCCGATAGACCGCACCGGGCAGGGTGCCCAGGCGGTTGCCCAGCAGCTCGGGATCGATCGTCACCACCGGTCCATTGCCCTGGTCCCCGCCAGTCTTTGCTCTCCGGCAGGACAGCGACGCCACCGCAAACAGGCACAGCGCACCGGCGGCCATGGTCCGGAGGAGGGAACATTGAATTTTCATAATGGGAGCACGACGCGGGATGCGCAACATCCTTCATCCGGGGCGCATCATGAAGAAAAGACTTCCGGTGTGGCAAGCCGAAGCTACCATCCGGCATCACTTCCCCACGCCGCGTGATCAATATCGCCGTTTCAAGCCAAAAAGGAGGGGTGGGGAAAACCACCGTCTCAATCAACCTCGCCCACGCCTTCGCCAGAACGGGCGTGCGAACCCTGTTGGTCGATGCCGATCCGCAGGGATCCGTGGGCCTTTCGCTCACCCGCCAATCCCGCCTGCTCACCGGGTTTTATGACTATCTGCAGGATCCCGGCATCGCGATGGACCGTTTGATCGTGCCCACCCGCCTGGAAACCTTTTCGCTGGTGACCAGTGGCCAAGCCAGCGATTATGAGGCTGGCGGCGGCATGGGTGCCCACCTTGCGCGGGTGCGGGCATTCCTGCGCGGCGCGGCGGCCCGGGGATTCGAACTCTGCATCATTGATACCGCAGCGGGCTTGTTTGGCGTCACCGGGGATGTGATCGCCTCGAGCGATGCCATCATGATTCCCCAGCAAGCCGAACCGCTGGGCATCCGCTCGGTTCCAAAACTGCTGGAAGGCCTCAATCGCCTGCGGGTGATGAACCCGCGCCTGACCGTGTTGGGCGTGTGCCTGACGATGGTGCAGCACGAACTGGCCGAGAGCACCGAGGCCGCCAACGCGCTGCGCCAGCTTTTACCGCCTGAAATGGTGTTCCAAACCCAGATTCCACGGGACAGCCTGTTCGTGCGTGCCAGCGCCCGCGGCCTGCCCGTGGGCGTGCTGGAGGACGGCGGCGGCGCACAGGTTGTTTTCGATGCCCTGCGTGCCGAAATCGAAGCGAAACTCGAACCCACCGATGCCCTGCGCGGTGCCCTTGGTTGATGGATCCGCTCAATCCATGGGTGGACGCCAATGAAGTCCGCCGTCTCGCGATGCGGCTGATGAAGCCGGTGCGCGATCCGGCGGTGACCGTGACCGATGCAGGGTTTGATGCCGGATTCGTCGGTTTCGCCGCAGCCACGCCGGTGCAGTCCCCTACCCCGCCCGCAGCCCCGCCGGTGGTGACGGCCGCACCGCCGCCAA
>JBGSUP010000380.1:0-4706 GCA_041753485.1 Akkermansiaceae bacterium | reverse complement strand
TGGCACGGGAGCCGGCCTCGTCACCGGCACCCTGAATCTGGGCGGCGGCACGGTCACCATCGGTGACTCCGGCCTCACCGTGGCCACCAACACCGCGACCACGTCCGAAAACACCTTGAACGGCACGGTCAACATCTCCGGCGGCACGGTGGGTATTGGTCAAACCGGCGGAACCAGTATCATTTTTGGCAGTTCCGCTGATGCAGGGGCCGGTGCGACCAGCGCCGCTCTCAACCTCAGCGGCGGCTCGCTCACCGTCGCGGGTGACATCGTCAAGGGCGACACGACCGGCACGGTCAACTCCACCATCCTACTCAACGGCGGCACCCTCGACATGGGCGGCAACGACATCGGCGCGGCCGGGGCCGGAGTCATCACGCTCACCACCGAATCCGGCGAGCTGCAAAACGTCGCGTCCATCAACGGCAGCGGCGGCCTGACCAAGACCACGGCCGGCACCCTGACCCTCTCGGGCACCAATGGCTACACCGGCACCTCCACCATCACCGCGGGCAAGCTCATTGCACAGGGAAGCAACTCCGCCTTGGGCAGCGCGGCGGCGGCGGTCGCCGCTCTCGCAACCCTGCAAATCAACCACAACATCTCCGCGAGCTCCATACTCGCCATCGGCAATGCGATCACCGGCGCGGGAACTTTGGAGTTCACCGGCCTCGACGCGCCCGCCACCGGCTTACGCAGATTGATCACCGTCGGCAGCCTCAGCGGCTTTACCGGCGACATCAGCATCCTGCCGAACGGCAATTACCTTGCAGACACTGACAACGACACCACCAACCAGAATCTCACCATCGCCACAGGCGGATTCCTGACGATTTCAAGCAATGTCAACGCGGGCTTCGGCACCCTGAACGGCAACGGAACCATCATGCGCAACATTGGAACCACTGCCAATGCAACCCTGACCTTTGGCAACAACGATGCCACAGGCGGCATCTTCAGCGGCTCGATCCAAGGCGAAAGCCCTGCGGCCAACTCAGGCCTTTTCAACAGCAGTGGGATCATCACCGTCATCAAGGTGGGCAACGGCATCCAGACCCTCTCCGGCAACAACACCTACGGCGGTGCGACCATCATCAGCGCCGGCACGCTTGCCCTGGGCGCGAGCAACGTCATTCCGGATGCCTCGCCGGTCTCCATCAGTGCGGCCACACTCAATGCCACCACCGCCGGCACCGAGACCGTCGGCACCCTCGAGGTCACCGCCGACGCCACCATCAACCTTGCCGCCGGTGCTGGAATCGAGTTCGACGCCAGTAACAGCATCCCATGGCCCGGCACGCTCAACCTTACCGGCACCTTCGTCTCCGGCTTGTCGCTCAAATTCGGCAACAGCACCGGCCTGACGTCCACCCAACTCGGCAAGATCTCCGCAACCGGCTTCACCGGCTTTGCCCTCAATGAAAGCGGCTATCTAACCGCCTTCCCCGACGGATTCGCCTCCTGGATCAACGGCACCTTCGACAACGGCCAGGTGCCGCAGGACAAACGTGGTATCAATGACGACTTCGACAACGACGGCGTCCGCAACCTGATCGAATACGCCATCGCCGGCCAGGACCCCACCGTTGCCAATGCCAACGTCGGCACCTTCAATGGCACCACCCTCAGCTTCGACAAGCGGCCGGGCACCAGCGGCCTAACCTACGCCATCCAGGGTTCCACCGACCTCGGTGTCACCGATCCTTGGGCGGAAGTCACTGGAGTTCCTCCAGTCTATGTCAACGATGACACCATCATTTCCCATACCTTCACCCCGCCCGCCTCAGCGAACCACTTCCTTCGCTTGCAGGTGCTGTCAAACTAACAGAGGTGCGTCAGCGCCAACGCTTTCCGGCAAACGCCATTCCACCCACGCACCAACCCCCACACCCGGCGCGCAAGCAGGCGGGTCCGGCCACGGCCAGCGCCAGCCCGGCATACAACACGCGGTTCCGTATGGTGACGGTTGGATGTGGTTCCGGGCTGGCCGAATGCGGAGGCGGTGTGACATTCGCGGGCGGACCTTCAGCGGGATTGCGGCTCCCGGGCAAGTGGATGACGTGTGCCGGTGGTCGATTTCACCCCGAAGCTGGCGTTCGTCACGGGCGTATGGAACCACTCCTTCCATCCGCTCATGGAGACCAGTCAATGCGTGATCGCAATCCCGTCCGCCGACATATCTGAAACGGTGGCGGGCCTCGCCACCAGCTCGGGAGCCGACACCGGTAAATTCCGGAAGTTCGGACTGGCTCCAGCGAGGCCCTGGGCGGTCAAGGCACCGCTCATCGCCGAATCCATCGCCAACATCGAATGCCGCGTCACTGACTGCCGTCACCGTGATGAAAACCGTGGCTGAGTTGCCGCGTCTGTGGCAGGATCTCAGCGGTATTGTGGTGGTTGTGCCAATGGTGAGTCTCGCGGATTTGCAAGGAGGTCGTTCCGGCAAGAGCAACAGAAGTTCAATGCGTTTTCCCCTCTTGATTACGGTTCCACCCACACCGCATCGATCAGAACCGTGTGCGGGATAGCAGGACTTCCGCGTTCGTTGCGGTGGATCTGCGCGACCACCATTTCCACGGCGACACGGCCCAGTTGCTCTTGACGAAGGTTCAGGCCGATTACGCCACCGGACTCGGCTTGTGGCATGAGCCATGCGGTGAACGGCTTCGCCGGCAGACGGTCCTCTGACAGGGCGGATCCCGGCCATTCGAGGTTTTCGGCAACCAGCACCGCATCTGGATTCTCACGTTTCAGCCAACCCTCGATCACATCGTGATCACCTTTTCCGACAAGAAGCGGAGTCACGCGATCATTCGCTGGCAACGATTGTTGGCAGGCATGGAAGGCTCCCAGCCACCTGCCTTCCACCCGTTCGTTCATCGCTTTCGTTAGAACAATCCCGATCTGCCGGAAGCCCTTCGCGCGCAAGCGCTCGAACGCCAGCACACAGCCTTGGAAATGATTCGGCGACACCCGGTGCATCACCGGTTGGCTGAGACTCGTGCCTATCGTGACTCCCGTGAGTCCGCGCAGGTCCAGCGGAAATTCCCTCGCCGCCGCTGGCACAGGCGGAACAATGATACCCCACTGGCCGCGGGTGGTCAGCGTGCGCCGCAGGCTTTCCGGCGTGAGGCCGTCGCGTCCGGCCGGATAGACTTCGATGCCGTATCCCAGTTCGTGCGCCCTCTCCCTCGCACCTCGCAGGACGGGGGCGGCGCTCATGACATCCACTCTGTCATCCCCTCCTTCCGGCCAGAGATCGATCCAGGCGATGTGGTGGGGATCGCTGCGGCGGCGGTGATGGTGCATCTGCGACATCAGGTTCGCCACCAACGGATCGGGGCGATAGCCAAGACGATTGGCGGCCTTCTGGATTTCCAGGCAGCGGTCTTTCGGAATGGAAGGGTCATTGCGCAATCCCTTGGAAACCGTCGAGACCGCCACACCGACGGCTTCCGCAACGTGGCGCATGGTGATGTTTTTGACCGGTTTCACGAAACGATATTCGTGAGGCTTGTCTGGGACGGCAAGACCCGAGTGTGCAAGATTGCATTGATGCAAGATTGGAAGTCGGACACCGAACTCTACGAATTGATCAAGACCCGTCTTTATACGCCGGTGGTTGGCGATATTCTCGATGCCCTTGGTTTCACTCACCAGTTTCTGCCGCAGTCGGTCCAACCGATGTTGCCGGAGATGAAACTTGCGGGTCGCGCAATGCCGGTACTAATGATCGACGTGCATGGCCCGCAGACAAAGCCGTTCGGCAAGCTCACCGAAGCGCTCGACCAGTTGCAGCCCGGCGAAGTCTATCTGGCCAGTGGCGGCGAGATGCGCTGCGCCTACTGGGGCGAAATTCTGACCGCCACCGCCCGGATGCGCGGCGCGGTGGGCGCGGTGATCAATGGCTTTCATCGCGACACACCCAAGGTGTTGGAGCAGAACTGGCCGGTGTTCAGCCGCGGACGGTTCGCCCAGGATTCCAGCGTGCGCACCCAGGTCGTGGATTATCGCTGCCCCATCGAAGTCGGCCAGGTATACGTCGAACCGGGCGATTTGGTGTTCGGCGACCTTGACGGCCTGGTCATTGTGCCGAACAAAGTCGAGCGGGAAGTCATCACCCGGGCGCTCGAGAAAGCAGCCGGGGAAAACCTGGTGCGCAAGGAAATCGAAAACGGCATGTCGAGCACCGGAGCATTTCAAAAATATGGAATCCTCTGACCACTCCTGTTAAAAAACCAAAAAGACCCCGCCATGAAAAAATTCATCCATCTCGCTCTATTTTCATTCATTGCCGCCACCACCGTCGAATCGGCAGACAAACCAGCAGCTCCCGCGCAGGAGATCCGTGCCCTGATGCAGCGCGTCAACGCATGGCAGCTGGCCCATCCGCGCATGAAAGCGGACAACCGCAACTGGGAGCGGGGAACCTGGTATGCCGGCGTGACCGAGGCGCAGCGGGCCACCGGCGACGACAAATACCTCCAGCAGGCGCTCGACTGGGGAAAACTTCACCAATGGCAGGTCGGCACCGAGGGATCGGGCGCTAACAAATTGTTCTGCGCGATGACCTGGGTCGAGTGCTACCTCCTCAACAAGGACCCGGCGATGCTCAAGCCGACACTCGACTGGCTTGCCACCGACGCCCCGAACTCGCCGGGCGGTGCCAAGGTGTGGTTCGGCCACGCCCCCGCGCCATTCGACCG
>JBGSUP010000379.1:0-10109 GCA_041753485.1 Akkermansiaceae bacterium | reverse complement strand
GTGGATCTATCAGGTCCGGCTGGAGATACCGGCGGGTGTCACTTCCGCGGGTGCCGCGGAGGTCCGCACGGAGTTCAGGCGCACCCGCACTTACCTGGGCAAACTCGCCGCCGCCGATGGACTGCCGGAAACCGATTGCTTCGAGCTGGACGTGCCGGGATCTCCCCGCGAGCGCGAGTTTGTCGAAATCCACGACGACCGCATCCTGATGCGCGGATCGCTCACCTTGCGCTCGCTCCCCCCCCGGCCGCTGTGGCTGGATCAACCGGTGCCCTTGGTCATCGCAGGCATGTTGCCGGGCTCCGCGCTGCCGGACTTGAAGTCGGCCGATGGCGGTCTCACCCGCGAATCCCGGGTCATTGCCCGCGAAAATGTTGCCGTTCCCGCTGGCGGCTTTTTCTGCATCCGCCTGCTTACGACCGGCAACGACGGCGACTTGGAACTCCGCCGCACCATTTGGTTCTCACCGGGCAACGGCATCATCCGTGAGGAGAAAATCCGCTACCGCCGCGACCAACTCCTCTTCCGTGAAACCCAGGAACTCGCCGAACTCAGGCGCGCGCCTTAAATCACAAATCTCGCCGATTGGCCGAGGAAGTCGCGCGGGTTCTGATAGATAATGCGTTCGACCGCCTCCGCCGTGTGCTGGCGGCACTTCATTTGCAGCGCGCATTTCGGCACGGCCAGCGGATCGGAGACGCCCCAGTCGCAGGCGGAATTCATCCACAGCCGTTCCGGGCCGTGGATTTCGAGAATGTCGATCGCGCGGTCCAGCGAGCACTTGCTGTGCGGATAGAGCGTCATGCCCGCCCAGTAGCCGGCATCCAGCACTTGCGAAACGGTGTGCTCCTCGACGTGGTCGATGATGACTTTCGCGCGGTCCAGCTGGGAGAAATTCGCGAGCGAATCGAGTGTCAGCCGCGTGCCCTTGAGCTTGTCCTCGAGGTGCGGCGTGTGGATCAGGACCGGCAGATCGTGATCAAGCGCAAGCTGCACGTGTTCCTCGAAAATGGCCAGCTCGTTGCGCGTGTTCTTGTTGAGTCCGATCTCGCCGATGCCCAACACGGTCGGGCATGCGAGAAACTGCGGGATGAGCTTCATCACCTCGCGGGCAAAACCTGGATCGTCTGCTTCCTTCGGATTGATGCAGAGCCAGGAGAAATGCTTGATGCCATATCTCGCCGCGCGCTTCGGTTCGGTTTCGGTGAGTTGGCGGAAGTAGTCGTGAAATCCCTCCGCTGAGGCGCGGTCGTAGCCCGCCCAGAACGCCGGTTCGCAAACCGCCTCGCAACCGGAAAGCGCGAGTTTCTCATAGTCGTCCGTCGTCCGGCTGACCATGTGGGCATGGGGCTCGATGTAGCGCATTTTGAATTTTAAATTTTGGATTTTGGTGGTTGAGGTGCGCCGAATGCGCCTTGAAACGCCGCTTGCGGAATCGGCTCGGTGCTTGGATCGGACAACTCTTCCAAAAGGGTGCGGGCGCGGTCGGGTCGCTCCGCCAGCAGGATCGGCAGGGCGTTTTTCAGCGCGGTGAGGCGGAAATCCCCATCGCCGGGATGCCGGTCGAGGCGGTCGAGAAACGCGGCGAGATCGAGCAGCTTGTGGCGTGCTTCGATGAACTGCAGATCGAGAAGCTCCTTCTTGCTGGGCATGGATGGACTTTCGGCCCTCGATGACCGGTGGTCAACCGGGAACAACCGCATCCCGGCTTGCGTGGGGTGGGGGGATGGTGTGAGCTGCCGCCGTGTTCGCGACCTATGTGCATGATTTGAATCCGGTGCTTTTGCGCATCACCGATGCGATCCAGCTCCGCTGGTATGGGCTGGCGTATCTTGCGGGCTTCATCGGAGGGTTTCTGCTGCTGCGCAATCTGGCGCGGCGCGGGCTGTGGGTGCTCAAGCCGGAGCAAACCGGGGATTTTATTGCGGCGGCGGCCTTGTTCGGGGTGTTTCTGGGCGGGCGGCTTGGATACATTTTTTTCTATCAGCTTCCGAAAGCGGGATGGGAGGAACTTGCAAAGGATCCGTTGATGGTGCTGCGGGTGTGGGAAGGCGGCATGGCGAGTCACGGCGGGATTCTCGGACTGGTGATTTTCACCTGGTTTTACGCGAAAAAACACAAGGTCACCTGGACCGGGCTGGGCGACGGTTTGTGCGTGGTGGCCCCGGTGGGCTTGTTTTTCGGGAGGATGGCCAATTTCATCAATGGCGAACTCTACGGACGCGTGGCCGAGGGCGTGGCCTGGGCGGTGAAATTCCCGCTTTCGCTCAGCGAGCAGCCGATTGAAGTCCAGAGCGCCGCGTGGCAGGAGTGCACACGGGTGGAACCAGCACTTGCGGATACCGAATCGCTCGACGCACTGATCGCCGCGGCGCGGGAAAATCCGGAGGTTTCCGCGACCCTGGCGAATTTTCTGCCGGAGCGCCATCCCTCACAGATTTATGAAGCCTTGTTAGAAGGCGCGCTGCTCTTCGCCATTTTGTGGTGGGTGCGGACGCGTTTTCCGAAAGCTCCGGACGGTCTGCTCACTGGCTTGTTTTTCGGTTTTTATGCCTTGTTCAGGATCATCGGCGAACAATTCCGCGAACCGGACGCGGCGATGGTCGGCTTTCTCACCAAGGGCCAGTTTCTCTCGCTCTTCATGTTTCTTTTCGCCGCCGCCTTCCTTAGCCACGCCTTGCGCGGCTGGAGAAGGAGGTGAGACGCCCCGAGCTGCCGGAAGCCTCGGATCTTGCGCGGAACTCCGGCGGCTACGCCAAAGTTCCGTTGTTTTGCTCCGAATTCATCGAGCATCCCCAGATCGAGGTTCGACACTCGCCCGCGCTCACGCGATCGCACCGGGAGCCGGGACTTGGAGGCGGTGCCGGAGGGCATCGATCGTGGCGGCGTATTCGGCGTCGGACAGCAGATGTTTGGGCTCCGGCATCATGGCGAAGGTGGTGCCCCAGGCCGGACCCTCGGCGTATTTCGGCACGAGATGGAAATGCAGGTGCGGAAGCTTGTCGGAGTAGGCTCCGTAATTGATTTTCGCCGGATCGAAGGCGACTTTCATGGCGCGGGCGGCGCGGGCCACGTCCTGCATGAAAAGCGCGACTTCGGAGTCGGGCAGTTCATAGAGTTCGTTGACATGGTCGCGGTAGGCGACGACACAGCGGCCGGGATGGGTTTGCTCCTTGAAGAGGTAAAGGGTGGAGACCTGGAGCGGGGCAACCTCGATCATGAGATCGGTTAGGCGCTGGTCTTTGCGGCAATAGAGGCAATCCGGGACAGGGTTTTCGCTGGGGTTGGACATGCCGCAAGCATGCCCGTGACCCGGAATTGATCAAGCCTCTTGGATCACTTGAGTTCGCGGCGCAGTTCCGTGATGCCGTCCCGGATTTCGAATGCGGAACTGCGGAGGTGGGCGAGCGCGGCGAGTTGATCGGGATCCTCTTCCGCAGTCATCAGTTGCTGGCAGCAGTCCACCGCCTCGTTGAGCCAGTTGAGGCAGCGTTTCAAAACGGCCAGAACGTATCCGGTTTCCGGTTCGTAGCCACTGCCGCGGTCATTGAGCGCTCCGGCGAGTTTGCCACTCACCTGCAGCAGACTGGAAATCAGCTGGTAGGCCGGCGTGCCTGGACCTGAGTCACCGGGCAGCACATCCATCGCCCGCAGCGCCAACTCCTTTGCGCATGCTTGCAAGGGATGGTTATCCCCCTCGTCGCCGAGACCATCGTCATCGGGATCCGGGAAACCATCGTCATCGTCGTTTTCATCATCGCCGTCAAATCCGCACCCCGCCGACAACCCGCGGCCTTCGTCCTCTTCGATAAAGCCTCCGTCGCCCGCCTCATCGCGCTCGGCCAGGGCATCGAGCAAGCCGTCCCAGCCCATCACGAACGCCTCCTTCCGCTCGCAGTCATTGTCTTCCATGTATTTCTCAAGCACCTCCTGGTAGGCGTCGGTGAGACGGTCGGATTCCTTGAGGCGCTCCTCCCATGCGAATTCATCGAGTTCTGCGGGAAACTCCGCATCGGTCCCGGACGGCTCGCGGCGGCGGATGACTTGGGCCATGAAATCGCGCATGGCGTTGAGATTCGCCAGCTTCTGAGCCTGCTCGTCATCCTCGTCCATCTCCCACTCGTGCGGGGAAATCTCCAGTTGATACGCCGCGGATTCGATCACCACCCGGCCGTTGATCTCGCTAAACCACTCCAGATACAGCGTGTTTTTCCACTCGAAGGGAATCCTGGACTTGCTCTGGTAAAGCCGTTGGAACTCCTCGTCGTCCACCATTGGCACCTTGTTTTTGCGGGAAGCCGTCATATCCCCGACGATCCCCGCCTGGTCGGTTTCCAGGCTCCCTGCATCCGCCGTTGCGAGGGGCGAGGGATTGCTGAAGCGCAAGCGGGTGCCGGCCAGGTCGCGCCAGCAATCCCCGACCAGCGACAGAACCAAGGGCTCGGCACGCCCCGCCAGCCAGATGCGTCCCGTGGTCAGGCCCTCGACCGTGTTGTCGATCTCGCCCCGGACCACCGCTTCATCGATTCGCCATGCCATGGCTGGGAGTTTCGCCGACTTGCAGGCCGGCCGTCAAGCCAGTGTCCGCGCGGGTCAATACGGCTGTTTTTCGGGCAGTTGTGCGTATTCACGGATCAATTCCAAGGCCTCCTCGCGGCACAGATCATGGGATGGAATCATCCGTTGGCGCGGCGGCAGCGAGAGTTGCCGGAAGAACTCGCGGTCGTCGAATCCGATTTCGGCGGCTTCCTCGATCCGGAATCCATGATAAATCGCGCCGATCCGTGCCCAGTGAATCGCGCCGAGGCACATCGGGCATGGCTCGCCGGTGGTGTGGATTTCGCAGCCTTCGAGTGAGAAGGATCCGAGGCGGGCGCAGGCATCACGGATCGCCGTGATTTCTCCATGGGCGGTCGGATCATTGCTTGCGATCACCCGGTTCCAGCCCTCGCCAATGATTTCACCGTCGCGGACGATCACCGCGCCGAAGGGGCCGCCATCGCCCCGCCGCATTCCCTGGCGCGCGAGAGCGATGGCGCGCAACATGAAACCTTCGCGAGTCCGCATGCGCGCAAGCTGTCATTCAAAACGCATGATTCAAGATTCTTTTGATCGGCTCTCGGACGCCTGCAGTCGCCCCGCCCGACCCCAAAAGCATTGCCTCAGGCCGTGCGGCGGAGGAATGCCAGCTTGCTTTCCGCCCAGTGGATTGCAAAGATCCCCCGGCGAAGAGCTACAAAGCCTCATAGTGTAATGGTAACACTCCGGATTCTGATTCCGTCATTCTAGGTTCGAGTCCTAGTGAGGCTGCTTTTTGGAATGGACCGGAAATCGGATGGCGGAGCCGGTCATGCTGCGATTGTTGGACATTCCACCGTCTGGTCTGATCAAATCCAAGCCGGCGGATTCGGGCGACATGCGGGTATTGCTCCGATGGAGCGCTCCGATGATCCACGGAAGACCAAAATACGAGGACTTGGACTCGAACCCATGGCCATGGGTTTCAGGCATGGGGCACCTCTGCGGGTTTCATGTCGGGTATCAATGCCTGGATGATGGCAAGCGCCACCAGATAGGCACAGGCAGCGATGGCGAACAGCGACCAGTAGCTGCCGGTTGTCTGCAGGATGTAGCCGGTCAATCGGGCGAAGGCCATCGCCGCCACCGAGCCGAACATGGATCCAAGCCCCACGACCGATCCGACCATCTGTTTGGGAAACAGGTCTGAAACAAGCGTGAACAGATTTGCCGCCCAGCCCTGATGGGCGGCGGCGGCCAGACCGATGAGAAAGGTTGCGAGCCAGAGATTGGACGCCTTGGCGGCGAACACCACCGGCACCACGCACAAGGCGCAGACGAGCATGGCGGTCTTGCGGCCGGCGTTGACCGACCATCCGCGCTTCAGAAGTGCGCCTGACAGCCAGCCGCCGCCGATGCTGCCCACCGTGGTCATCGAATAGATCACCACCAGCGGCGGTCCGAGGCTGGCCAGATCGAGACCATATTGCTGGTGCATGAACTTCGGCAGCCAGTAGAGGAAGAACCACCAGATCGGCGCGGTGAATGAGATCGCCACCACAAATGCCCATGTCTGCCGGTAGCGCAACAGGCTGCTCCAACTCACCTTTTCCATCGCCGCTGCAGGCGGATCGCTCAGGATGTGCGCCAGCTCCGCAGGCGAAACGTGCTTGGATTCGGCTGGCGCGGCGTAAAGCCAATACCAAAAAACCAGCCACACAAAACCGGTGGCACCAAGCACCAGAAACGCCATTTGCCAGCCGTAAACTAAGGTCAGCCACGGCACGAGCAAGGGCGCAAGAACCGCACCCACATTGGAACCCGAGTTGAACAGCCCCGTCGCGAGTGCCCGTTCACGACTCGGAAACCATTCGGTCACCGCCTTGACCGCAGCGGGAAAATTGCCGGCCTCGCCCAGACCGAGGGCGAACCGCGCCACTCCGAAGCCCAACACTCCGCGTGCCAGCGCATGCGCCATCGCCGCAAGACTCCAGGCGACAATCGAAATCGCATATCCTTGTCGCGTGCCGATGCGGTCCACCAAACGTCCGAAAAACACCAGGCCAAGCGCGTAGGCCGCTTGAAACGACATGACGATGTAACTGTATTCGGTTTCACTCCAGCCGATCTCGCGTTCCAGCGTCGGCGCCAGAATCCCCAGCACCTGACGGTCCATGTAATTGATCGTCGTCGCGACAAACAGCAGCGCGCACACCGTCCAGCGGAAACCGAAGCCCCGGATTCGTAATGTGTCTTCCGTGGATTTCATGATATTAGAATCCAATGCTGACGCCGCCATCCACCGGCAGGACGACGCCGGTAACGAATTTCGCGGCAGGTGAACAAAGATATACCGCCGCCCAGCCAACATCGTCCGCGGTGCCAAAACGCCGCATCGGCGTGCGATCAAGGATCTTGTCACGGCGCGCCGGATCCCCGTCGAGCGCGGCGCGCATCATTTGGGAATCGATCCAACCGGGTGCGATGGCGTTGACCCGGACACCGTCGGCGGATACCTCGGAGGCCAAGGTCCGCACCATGCCGACATAGGCGCTTTTCGCGGCGGAGTAGGCGATCACTTTGGTAAGGCCGAAAAGCGATGCCATCGAGGCGATGAAGATCACGCTGCCGTGCTTGCGTTCGATCATGCCCGGCAAAACGGCCCGCGTGAGCGCGTGCGAGCCGACGACATGCGTGTTGAGAACCGTCAGAAATTCCTCAGGACTGGTTTCCACGGCGGGTTTCTTGAGATGGACGCCGGCGTTGTTGATCAGGATGCTCGGTGGCGCTCCCGCCGCGCGGGTGGCGGCTTCCATCAACCCAGCCGCCTTGTCATGTTCCGTCACATCGTGCCGGACATAACTGGCTGCGGGGCCAAGCCCGGCCACCGCGTTTTTCAATTCCTCCTCGCGGCGACCTACCAGCACGACCCGCCCGCCGGATGCGACACAACACCGCGCCATCCCGAAGCCAAGTCCCGTCGCTCCACCGGTGATGATGGCGACTTCGCCGTCCAGTCGAAACGGTGCGGAAGAGGGTTCGGAGGATTGCATGGGATGAAAGATGGAGACTGTCAGGTTTGGGGAAGTGCTGTGATGCGATACACCGCACGCGCTCCCGCAAACTCGGCGGTGGCCGCTTCAACGAGGCCGTTGCGGTGAGGGACCGGATTGCAAGAGCGGCTGAGAATCACTCCCGTCGGCTCCAGCAGGATGAACCGGTTGCCGCGCCCGCCCAGCTTCAATGAAGCCGAGTTGCCCGAAATCTCAACCTGTGTCGCCGCCGCGCCATCGGATACCAGCATCGGCCAAGTGATGCGCATTCGTTCGCCGGTGCCGGTGAGGTCGTCAGTCACGGTCACGCCGGACGGTTCGACCAGAATCGTTTGGGTGAGACGGATGGGGGCCGGATCCTTGCCAGCGGACAAACTCGCATAACTCACGCGGAAGCCGGTTCGGGCCGGATCTTGTTCGAGGATTTCCAAGGTCGGGGTCGGCGGGCTGAGTTCAGCCAGCGATCGCCATTGACCGCCGGGTTCCTGCCATGCCGGGCCGGTGGCGATGTTCACGCCTGTGCCGGAATACTGCGGTGCGCAGCCATCAGACGGCCCGAGTTGCGGGTGTCCGCCTTTGACATGAATACGCAGCAAGCCGGTGGGATTGTACTTTTGGTCGCCCCGGATGTCGTATTCGACGTAGGTGCCACCCGCGTTGGCGAAGATCTTGCGAAACGGGTCGAGGATCGGAATGACAAAGCCGCCGGTGTCAGCCGGGGCGGGTTTCTCGGCTGCTGAATCGTCGGCGAATTGCCATGCCTGCGCGAGCATCGAACAGGCGAGCATGTTGTAGCAAGAGTGCGCCGAATAGTGCTCATAGCCGTGTTTTGCCTCGATTGGATAACGGTTCTTGACGATGAATCCGCTGCCATCGGGCCGGATCCATTCCTTCACCGACTGCAAGGACAAGCGGGCGGCGCGTTTGAAGGCCCCGGCTTCCGCAGGTCGGCCTGCTGTTGCGTAGGCTGCGGCATAGAGTTCGAAGGTCACGCATTGTTCCGCCTCGTTCCAGATGTGGTGGCTGCTGCGGAAACCGGTCGGCATTTCGCCATTCGGCGACTGCATGAACAAAGAGACCCAGGCCGCGCGCCACAGCAGTTCGCGCAGCGCGGGTTGGTATGTCCCGCCATATCCGAGCTTCAACATACCGGCGAGAAAGTGGCGGGAGAAATGGTCGTAGGGAAACGGGTTGCCGCTCTCGTCATACATGCCCAGTTCGGTGAAATTTTCCATTTGTCCGGCCAGCGATGCCTCGACGTAATCAAGCGTCGTGAAGCCCTGACGGTGGCGCAGGAACTCGCCGGAGAGGTTGACCACACCCCAGTTGTTGCCGCTCCCGGGGTGCACGCGGTAGAGTTTCTCCGGGTCCACCGCGCGCAGTTTGCGCTCCCAGTCGGCGCGCCTTTCAGCGGACGCATGCGCTTGAAACAACTCGAATGCGAACATGGCAGGCCAGGTGAAGAAATCGCCGTGCCCGCCGGCGGCCTTGCCCGATGCCATGTCCGCCGTCGCCGCATCCAGCGCCTTCATGCCGCTTTCGATCAAGCCGGTGTCGTTGCTGTGCCCGGAATGGGCGAGCACGGCAACCGCGTGCGCATAACAGGGTGTTGCATAGAATTTTTCCGTTTTTTCAACCGGGTCGATGATGCGGCCGTCCGGATTCTGATAGGCGCGCATCACCTTGACCTGTCCCTCGATCACTCGCAGATAATCCTCACGTTTGAGGCCGGTCGGTTGAAAACCTGGCGTCGCCTCCTGCCGGGTGAGAAAGGCATTGATCTCAGCGGATAACGGATGGGCTCCCACAGGCAGGGGACCGGGCGGCATCGCCGGTGGAGGCAACAGCGGGGTTGCGTTGGCGCCGGACGTGGTGTCGATTTTCAAAAGACCCGCTTCGGTTAGGCGCAGCACTTCGCTGGCCGCGAGCAGGAAGGCACCGGTGACATACTCGTGCGACTCTGCCTGGCGGGTCGCGGACGGGCGGTCGCCGACTTGTTGGCCCCATTGCACCATGCCGGTCGGGCTCACGGCACCGGCCAAAGCGGTCCACGCCTTTTCGACCACCGGCAGATAGGTCTCCTTGTCGAGCACGCCGTTGCGAATGCCCCATGCCATGCCATGACAAAAGAAGGCGGTGCCGCTGCTTTCCGGCACCGGGATGTGTTCGGGATCGGCCAGGTTCGGACGCCAGAAACCATCCTCGCCCTGGCACTTCGCCAAAGCCGCCGCCATGGTCCGCATCCGGGTGACGAAAAACTCGCGGCGCGGGTCATCGGGCGGCAAGCATTCCAAGGTCCGTGGTATCCCGGAAAAGACCCAGCCGTTGCCCCGCGACCACAGGATTTTTTTACCGGCCGGTGTCTTCTTGCCGATGAAAGTCCCGTCGCGGTAATAGAGACCTTCCTCCTTGTCGAACAACTCGTCGGTCACCGCGCGCGCGAAGTGGTCAAGGGTATCGAGGTGTTTGCGGTCGCCGGTCGCCTTGTGCAGCAGTGCGAACACCGGCATGGCAAACAGCGAGTCGCTGTAAAGCGGG
>JBGSUP010000378.1:0-4005 GCA_041753485.1 Akkermansiaceae bacterium | reverse complement strand
ATGGTGAGGTATCCCTGCTCCGCGAGCGGATGGCGCGGCGCTGGTTTTGATCGAGGGGCGCGCATTTTTGCCGGATGGCTTTGACGTCGTGGGCTCCGCAAATGAGGCCGTAAACGATGAGGGTGAGCATGGCGCTAAAGGGATGGCGGAGGGTTTTGGGGTTGCGGGTGTCGGAGAGTTCCTGCAGGGCGTGGCGCAGGGTGCGCAACTCGGGGGCACTTGAGGGCGCAACGGGCACCGGCGGTGTCGCCATCGGCGATGGCGGCTTGGTGGGCAGGTAGCAGGAGGCCGGGGCGTGCGAGCAGGGCGAAGGCGTCTTTTCTAATGAAACTATTTGTTGGGCACTTTCAGATCTGGAAATCCGCGCTGCCGGATTCGAGGTGGAGGCTGCACTCGTATTTCCCGCCGTTGAAGCGCGAGAGTTCGGCTTCCTCCTTGGTGGCGGGGCGGGGCTGTGCCAGTCGCCCATGGTGAGGTATCCCTGCTCCGCGAGCGGATGGCGCGGCAGGTTGTGCTGGTGGAAATACAAATCCACCTGGGCGTCCACCCAATCGAGGATGGGATAGGCTTTGAGGGTCTTCTTCTGGCGCTCGACGAAGGGTCGGTCGATGCGGGTCTTGGACTGCGAGCGGCGCAGGCCGCTGATCCAGACATCGGCACCGGTCTCGATGAGCACGCGGTTGATCGGCTCGATCTTGGTGAGCGTGGCATAGCGGTCCTGGTCTTCCTTGGAGCCTTCCCAGAGATTTCCCCAAAGCGCCTGCATGCGGGCGGCGGAAACGGTCGGCTGATAGATGCGGAGGTCGAGCTTGGGAGGGCGGGCGGTGAGTTCCTCGACATAGTGATAGGTTTCAGGAAACAGGAAGCCGGTGTCGATGAAGACGACCGGAATTTCCGGCGCGTTTTCGTGGATGAGATGAAGCATCACCGCGGCCTGGATGCCGAAGCTGGTGGTGGCGACGAGGTGGTCGCCCAAGCGCTCGTGCAAGAGGCGGATGCGCTCGCCAGCACGCAGCGGGGCGATATCCGTGGAGAGGGTTTCCGGATCGAAATCAACCCCCATTTCCCCGCCCCTCCGGACCGGCCCAACGGCTCTTTCAGGGTCTCCCGCAGAAAGCAAATTCCTAGCAGTTGCGCCATCGGTGTTTCAGCCGTCTCATAATCCGCCACCAGGACATTTTGAGGATTGCCGGATAATCAAGATTTGTTTAAATCCGCGCGAAGGGATGCGGATTTTGTTGTTTTCCGTGTCCCCAGTCGGCGGTTCACTCTCCAGTGCGTGTCCAAATCCCTGAAAATTCTCATCGCCTGTGGTGGCACGGGCGGCCATCTGTTTCCCGGCATCGCCGTGGGGGAAGCGTTGCGCGCGCGCGGTCACGAGGTGCTGCTGTTGATCTCCGAAAAAAAGGTGGATGCCGAGGCTTCCGCCAAATACCCGCACCTGCGTTTTCAGACGGTGCCCGCCGTGGCAAAACCGCCGACACTTTCGCCACGGATGATGCCGTTCCTGTGGAAAACCTGGGGCTCGATCCGCCGCTGCAAGGCGATCCTGCGGGGCTTCGGCGCGGATGCGGTGCTCGGCATGGGCGGCTTCACCTCGCTGCCGCCGGTCTATGCCGGCCACAAACTCGGCCTCAAGACCTTCGTCCACGACTCGAACGCCCGCCCGGGACGCGCCAATGTGCTGACCAGCCGGTTTTGCACCCAGGTCCTCCTCGGGCTGGATGCCGCCAAGGCGTTTTTCCCGCATCGCGAAACGGTGACCACCGGCACCCCGGTCCGCCCGGAAATCACCAACCTGCCATCGCACGCGGAAGCCGCCGCCCTGTTCGGGCTGGACCCGGGGAAAACCACGATTCTGGTGACCGGCGGCAGTCAGGGCGCGCGCCGTCTGAACGAATTGAGCGCGGAAGCCGTCGGCAAAATGCCGCCGCACACGCAGGTGCTGCAGATCGCCGGAGCTTTGGATTTCGCCCGCGTTTCGGAAATCGCCAACGGCCGGACGAACCACAAGGTGCTCGGTTTCTGCGATCAAATGCCCGCCGCCTATGCCGTGGCGGATCTGATCGTCGCGCGTGCCGGGGCCTCCAGCCTCACCGAGATCGCGATCTGCGGCCATCCCTCGATCCTGGTCCCCTTCCCTTTCGCCGCGGACGACCACCAGACGCGCAATGCCGAGGTCTTCGCCGCCGCCGGAGCCGCCGACCTCATTCAGGAACGCACTCTCGATGCGGAAAAACTCGCTTCGACGGCCACTGCCATCCTCCGGGACTTGCCAACTTACAAACGCATGGCAAAAGCCGCGCGCGCGCTTGCCATTCCCGATGCCGCGGAACGGGTGTGCACCGCGATTGAAGCCAGTTTCAAACCCTCATGAACGCCCTCAGCCAGCACCTCACCGACTCCACCAAGCCGCTCCACATCCACCTCATCGGAGTGGCCGGATCCGGCATGAGCGGGCTCGCGCTGCTGCTGCTGGGCATGGGCCACAAGGTCAGCGGATCGGACCGCGTCACCACTGCGGAAACCGAGCGCATGCAAGGCCTGGGTCTCGTGTTTTCCTCGCCGCACACCGCGGAAGCCGTGAACGGCGCGGACCTCGTCGTGTTTTCCTCCGCAATCCGCCCGGAAAACCCGGCCTACGCCGCCGCCGTCACCAGGAAAATCCCGCTCTACCGCCGCGCGGAATGCCTCGGTGCCATCCTCCACACCCGCAAGGGCATCATCATTTCCGGCACCCACGGGAAAACCACCACCTCGTCCATGACCGCCCACGTCCTGCGCGAGGCCGGGCAAAAACCCAGCCACTACGTCGGCGCGGAAATCCCGATCCTCGGCGCAAATGCGAAATGGTCCCAAGACGGCGAATTCATGGTCGCCGAGGGCGATGAAAGCGATGGCACGCTCGCCCTCTACCGCCCCGAGCACTCGGTGATCCTCAACATCGAGGCCGAGCACCTCGATTTCTACCGCGATCTCGACCACATCCGCGAGGTCTTCGCCACGCTTGCCGACCAAACGCGCGGCAAGCTGATCTATTGCGCCGAGGATCCGGTGGCCAACGAACTCTGCGGCGGCCGCGACAACGCCGTTTCCTATGGCTGGGAGGATGCCGACTACACCGCCACCGACGTGCGCGACCTGAAAGGCTCCTCCGCCTTCAGCGTGATGAAAAACGGCGCGTCGCTCGGCGATATCGAACTCGGCATCCCCGGAAATCACAACATCCTCAACGCGCTCGCCGCCATCGCCCTGGCCGACAGTTGCGGCGCGGAGTTCCCGGCGATCGCCCGCGCCTTGTCCAGCTTCGCGGGAGCCAAGCGCCGCTTCGAAACAAAATATCTATCCGCGGCTTATCGCATCGTGGACGACTACGGCCACCATCCTTCCGAACTCGCCGCCACCTTGCAGACCGCGCGTTCGCTCAAGCCGCAGCGGCTTGTCGTGCTCTTCCAACCGCACCGCTACACCCGCACCCAGGCGCTCGCCGATGACTTCGGCAAGGTCCTCCAGGCCGCGGACCTGGTGTTTGTCAGCGATGTCTATCCGGCATCGGAAAAACCCATCGCCGGCATCTCGGGCCAAACCATCGTCGATGCGATGAAGCTCCACGGCGACATCCCCGCCACCTACCTCCCGAATCTATCAACCGCGCATCACGCCGTCGGGAATGCGCTGCAAACCGGCGACCTGCTCATCACCCTGGGTGCCGGCAACGTCCATGAAGCCGGCACCCGCATCGCCAGGGACCTCAAGACCCTTGAGGACATGCGCGGCCTCATGCCGCCCGGCGAGATCCATGGCAAGCTCTACGAGCCGATGAGCAAACACACGACCCTGCTCGTCGGCGGACCCGCCCAGTTCTGGGTCGAACCGCACAGTTTCTACGGCTTTGCGTTTCTCGTCGATTACTGCCGCGAGCGCGGCATCCCGGTGCGGGTCGTCGGCCGCGGCTCAAATCTGTTAGTGCGCGATGGCGGCATCCGCGGCGCGGTGATTCATCCC
>JBGSUP010000377.1:0-2489 GCA_041753485.1 Akkermansiaceae bacterium | reverse complement strand
GGCCGCGGGCCGATGGGCGGGCAGGGTGGCGCCTCGATCATCGCCAGCGAGTGGGCGCGCCAGGATCCTGCGGCCGCGCTGGCATGGGCCAATTCACTCACCACGGAAAAATCCCAAGCCATGAGCGCGGTCGTGGGTGAGGTCGCCAAGACCGATCCCAAGCAGGCCGCCGCCATGCTCTCCAGCATGAGTGGAGCGGACCTGGGCGATGCCTACCGATCGGTGGCGGCGCAGTATGGTGCCAGTGATTTCAACGAGGCCCAGGCATGGATCCGCACTCTGCCGGCGGACGAGCAGGCCGATGCGCTTGCCTCCGCGATTGGTGGACTCTCCAACAAAGACCCCGAGGCCGCTGCGGCGCAGTGGGCCTTGATGCAAGACGGGGAGGCCAAGGACCGGGTGGCACGCGATGTGATCGGGGATTGGGCCCGCGTAAATGCCCCGGCTGCCGCCGAATTGCTCAAGAAACAAATGAGTGAAGAAGCCCGGCGCGAGGGCATGCGCGAGCTGATGCCGGCATGGGTGGGACAGGATCCGGCGGCGGCCCTCAGTTATGCCAATTCCTATGAGCCCGGCCCGGTGCGTGACAGCGCCCTCCAGTCCTACGTTTGGAGCAACCAGAGCGCCGCTCCCGCGGATCTGGTGAAAGTGGCCGAGAGCATCACCGACGAAGGCGACCGCAACCGGGCGGTGGGAGTGGCTGCGGCGCGCTGGATGCGCGAGTCACCGCAAGAGGCGAAAGCCTACGTCGAACAATCGACCATGCTCTCAGACGGTGCCAAGGAGCGCATCCTTGAAGGCCGCAGCATGTGGGGTGGCGGCGGCAGGGGGCGCAACCGCTGACGCGATCACCCGATGGCGACCTGCTGCCGGATTCCCGCCGCGATCTCATGAAACGCGGCGGAAACCTTGCTTTGATCCGCTGACAGCAGCGCGACGGGTGAACCCGAGTCGCCGCGCTCGCGGGTGGCGATATCAATGGGGATGCGGCCTAACAGCGGGACCCCGAGGTTTTCCGCCTCGCGCACGCCGCCGCCCTCGCCGAAGAGATGATACTTTTTCCCGGCATCGCACTCGAACCACGCCATGTTCTCGATCAGGCCCAGAATCGGCACATTGACTTTGGCGAACATCGAAACCGCCTTGCGGGCATCGATGAGGGCGACTTCCTGCGGCGTGGTGACAATGATCACCCCATCGACGCTGACGGTCTGCACGATGGTGAGCTGGATGTCGCCGGTGCCGGGCGGGAGGTCGAGCACGAGGTAATCAAGGTCCTCCCATGCGACCTGGCGGAGGAACTGCTGGGTGTAACGGGTGGCCATTGGCCCGCGCACGATGACGGGCGAACGGTCTTCCAGCAGAAATCCCATCGACATCAGTTTGATGCCATGGGCGACGAGCGGGATGATTTCGTCCTGTTCGTTGGCCATCGGACGCTCGTTGACACCGAACATCTGGGCCATCGAGGGGCCGTAGAGATCGCAATCGCAGAGGCCGACCTTGGCACCGGTGGCGGCGAGCGCGACGGCGAGATTGGCGGCGACGGTGGACTTGCCGACGCCGCCTTTGCCGGAGGCCACGGCGATGATGCGTTTCACGCCGGGGATGGAGGATTTTCCGACAGTTCCCGCGAGGCCGGCGGCGGTGGGCGCGTCCTTGACATCGATCTCCACTTTGACGGAGCCGACATCGGGCAGCGGGTCAAGGATGGCGTGGCAGTCGTGGAAAATTTGCTCGGGCACCTTGGGGTCGCGCGTTTGGACCTCGATGCGCACGGTGGTGAGGCCAGGTTTGCAAGTGACCTCCTTGACGAGGCCGAAGGAGACGATGTCGCGGGAGAATCCGGGGTAGCGGACCTGGCGGAGGGCGTCGCGGATGAAATCAGGTGTCATGGGCGCGTGAGTCTCGCGGATAAGCGCCGCAGTGCAAGCGCTAGTCGTGTTTCCGCCGGACATGCCCGACACGGCGTGTGAAGAGATTGAACCGCAAAGCCGCTGAGATTGCGAAGGATCGCGGAGGAACGGGATGTTGGATGAATCGAAATGTGGTGGTTGACTCGCGCTGGCAAAGTTCAGGATGATTTCCCTGCTCGAAGCTCAATCAACTCATGGAAAACGTCATCATCATTGGAACCGGCTGCGCAGGATACACTGCCGCCATTTATACGGCCCGCGCGAGTCTGAACCCGCTGTTGCTCACTGGCACCCAGCCCGGCGGCCAACTCACGACCACCACCGAGGTGGAGAATTTTCCGGGCCATCCGGATGGCATCATGGGGCCGGAATTGATGATGCGGATGCAGACGCAGGCAGAGAAATTCGGCGCGCGCATCGCCTGGGCCAGTGTGGAATCCATGGTGAAGCGCGACGATGGCTCCTTTCTGCTCAAGGCGGGCGAGGAATCCTACGAGGCAAAGACCGTGATCGTGGCCACCGGCGCGGCCCCGCGCCACCTGGGGCTGCCGGGCGAGCAGAAACTCATCGGCC
>JBGSUP010000376.1:0-1976 GCA_041753485.1 Akkermansiaceae bacterium | reverse complement strand
GACCACTCCGCCGGCCTGCAGGCGTGTGAGCGCCCAGAACGTGCAGACCCACAGCCACAGCCGCCACTGCACGACCGGGCTGCGCCCGCCCAGTGCGAGCGGCAGCAGATTGAGCGCGAGAAACCCGAGCGGAACCGCCAGCAGGATGGCGGCCGCCGTTCCCCATTGGCGACACAGCCATTCACCGATGGCCAGGACCACCGTCAAGGGCACCCACACGGCGAGAAAGCGCAACTCAGCCACATGCATTCCCGGTGCCGCGCCGTGCTGGCAGGCCTCCGCCAAACAGGGTTTTCCCACCCCTCCGAATACCCGGAAGAGGGCGGAAACTGCGCGGTTGTCGGATTGCGGACACATGTTAGAAAGCGGCGCCGATGGCGAAATGAAAGGTTCCCGCCGGCTCGCCGCTGTCGCGCGTGAGATTGTAGCCGTATTCGAAGCGCACCGGGCCGATGGGCAGATCAAGCCGGATGCCGAGGCCGGTTGCGAGTTCGAGATCGGCCGCGCCGATATCCTCGTGATCACGGGCGAGCGAGCCGGCGTCGAAAAAAGCGACGGCATTGACGATTCCACCGAACTTGCGGATCAATTCGGCGTTTAGGTTCCACATCGCCTCGCCTCCGGTGGCGTAACCATCGACCGTCGGGCCGAGCTCGCGCTCGGGAAAACTCCGCACGCTGCGGGCCCCGCCATTGAAGAGCCGCAGGTCGATCGGCAGGTCGCCGCCATCGCCCGAGGGCACCAGCACACTCCATTCGCCGCCGATACCGATGTCATACTTCCGGTTGATCTCATGAAACCAGCCGCCCGAAAGCCCGGTCGTTACATACGAGGTGGAGACATCGCCCACCGCCGCGCCGATTTGCAGCGGGTTTTGCAGGTGCCAGCCGCGTTTGGGCAGCACCGGATTGTTGCGGAAATCCAAAGTCTGGGTGATCCGCAGCCGTGGATGGGTGTAATCGGTTTCGCCCAGCTCGGAGTCCGGCAGCCCGTCCCCGTTCAGGCTCACCAGCGACCACGCGCCCGAGACATCCAGCGAGTAATGATTGCCGAAGGTCCACCTGATGCTGCTTTCAAGGCCGGTTTCGTAAACATCATATCCCTCGCGGCCATAGATCAGCGCGTAGGCCCTCACCATTGCGGAAACGTCCGAGCCTTGCAGCCAGGGATTGGTGACACGCACGTCCCCTAACAACCCGCGCGTTCCCAACTCGAAGCCGGAACTGAAGCCCCACAAATTTCCGAAGAGATTGCGGTCGGCATAATTCGCCCGCGTGATGAATCCCTGATAGGAGCCAAAGCCCGCCCCCAGGCTGACTTCGCGCGCACGCGCCTCGTCGAAATGCAGCGTGGCATCCACCAGCCTGTCGCCCGAGGGAGATATCTCCACCCGCGCCGAATCGAAGGCGCCGGTCGCGAGGAGTTCGCGCAGTCTCCTGTTCATCAGTGCCGCATCATACCAATCGCCCTCCATGCCTTTCATGCGGGAGGCGATCCGCTCGGGAGAAGTCCGTTCGAGCCCCGTGATGCGCAGTTGCTTGAGCCGCACCCGCGTGCCGAGGTTGACGGAGAATACCGGAATGAAGGTCGCGGCTTCCAAACTGCGACCCATCTGGATGGTGGCGTCGGGATAACCGCGGCTGATGACGGCTTCCTCGGCCGCGAGGCGCATCGCGTTGAGGTTCCGGGTGCTGGCGGTCCGTCGCGTGAAAGGTTGCGCCGCGTCGGCGACGAGTTTCGCGCCGCGGCCATCAGCGCTGGTCACCACGGGTTGGCCGATGCGATGGAGCGGACCGGGAATTACCTCGATGGTGAGGTCCACCACGCCGGTCGATGGATCGGTTGTGCGGCGGGTGATCACGGCTTCAGCCGACCAATGGCCGCGGGCATTGAGCTCTTGCCGCAGGTTTGACAGGCCGCTTTCGAGATCCTCCTCGCGGAATGGAGGTGCCCCGGATCCAAAAGCCCGGCCTTTT
>JBGSUP010000375.1:0-7241 GCA_041753485.1 Akkermansiaceae bacterium | reverse complement strand
CGGCGCTTGAAGCCGGATGGGCGGCCGGCCTGCAATTGATCCAGCGGATGGCGGCGAACTCGCGTTACTTCACCGACAGCGCGTCGAAGATCCCGCACGACGTGGGCCAGGGCAACGCGGCGGCCGGCATGTGTATCGATTTCTACGGGCGTTCCTATGCCAATGAGTTAAAGAGCGCCAGCGGAACCCCGCGGGTGGTGTGGATCGCGCCCGTGGGTGGCACCACCTTGAGCGCGGATCCGATCGCGGTTTTGAAAGGCGCGCGCAACGGGGAAGTGGCGCAGAAGTTCGTGGAGTTCTGCCTCAGTCCGGAGGCGCAGGTCCTGTGGTTCGCGAAACCCGGCACGCCGGACGGCCCGATGGAACGCGCGCTTCACCGCACGCCGATCCGGCGCGATGCATACACTCCGGAAAACCTGGCGGACTCGACCATGCCGGACGCGAATCCCTATCACGATCCCGGAAACTTCACCTATCAGCGCGAGCTTACCGGCCGCTCGTTCAACACGCTGCGCCAGTTGGTAAAGGTGATGTGCATCGATTCCCATGAGGAGATGAAATCCGCCTGGCACGCGCTCAAGGAAGCCGGCATGCCCGAGGACGCGCTCGCCGTCTTTTCGGATGTCTCGATCATGCCCTACGCCACCGGCGGCATGGGTGATCCGCGCTTCGACGGCAGTGATCCACTGCAAACCGCCGCGCACGCCGCACGCATCGGCGAGTGGTTCCGCGCCAACTACCGGAAGGCCGAGGCGATGGCGAAGCAAAGGACATTGGGAATTAGACATTAGGAATTAGCAATCATGGACCCAATATCCAATTTCCAATCTCCTCTGTCCATTCCATGAAACGCGGACCCGCCCTGTTCATCACGTTTGTCGTTTGCGCCCTGTTCGCCGTGTTTTTCATCTATCCGGCGGGGATGGTGGTGAAGCAGGCTTTCGAGGGAGCGGATGGATTCACCTTCGAGTTCTTCGCCGCGGTGTTCGGCAATCCGATCTACCGCGAGGGTTTGTGGAACTCCTTTGGTATCGGCATCTCCGCCACCTTCGCCGCGCTGGCGATCGCCTTTCCGCTGGCGCTGGTGGGCCATCGTTATGACTTCTTCGGCAAGCCCGCGCTCGGCGTGCTGGTGCTCGCGCCGATGATCCTGCCGCCATTCGTCGGCGCGGTGGGGGTGAAACAAATGCTCGGCGTGAACGGTGCGTTCAACGCCCTGTTGGTGAAAGCCGGAGTGATGGATGCGGCGATGCCCTTCGACTGGCTGGCGGAGGGCCGCTTCGCGGGCATCGTGCTGATGATCGCGCTCAATCTCTATCCGATCCTCTACATGAACATCGCCGCGGCGCTCTCCAACCTGGACCCGGCGATGGAGCAGGCGGCGGAAAACCTCGGCTGCCCGCCGTGGCGGCGATTTTTCCGGATCACGCTGCCGCTGGCCATGCCCGGGGTTTTCGCCGGATCGTCCATCGTCTTCATCTGGGCCTTCACCGAGTTGGGCGTGCCGCTGGTGTTCGACTACGGGCGCATCGCATCGGTGCAGATCTTCGATGGCATCAAGGGGCTCGACAAAAACCCGATTCCATATGCCCTGACCGCCGTGTTGCTGGTGGTGGCCGCCCTGGTGTTCTCGCTCTCAAAGTTCGTGATGGGACGCTCGCCGCTGGGCACCGCGCCGCGGCCGAAGGGCAGATCGTCCTCAATGCGCCTGCACGGCTGGAAATCCGCAGCCTGCGCCTTGTTGTTTGCCGGCGTGTTCGCGGTGGCCACCATCCCGCACCTCGGCGTGTTGCTGCTCTCGATCGCCGGGCGCTGGTATGGCACGGTGGTGCCGGATGAGTTCACCATGAACCACTATGTCGAGGCGCTTGGAAACGGCCTGGTCGTGCCATCGATCCAGAACAGCCTGATGTATGCCGGTTGCGCGACGATGATCGCGCTCGCCATCGGCCTGAGCGTGGCCTGGGTGGTGGTGCGCTCGGATTTGAAATTCCGCGGCGTGCTGGATGCGGTGGTCATGCTGCCGCTGGCCGTGCCGGGACTGGTGATGGCCTTCGGTTACCTGGCGCTCTCGCAGGAGGGCAAGCCCTTCCATTTCCTCGTCGGCGCGGGCGGCAGTCCGTTCATGCTGCTGGTGATCGCTTATGCCATCCGGCGCTTGCCATACGTCGTGCGCTCGGCCGTGGCCGGTCTGCAACAGAGCAATCCGATGCTCGAGGAGGCCGCCAAATCCCTTGGTGCCACGCCCGCGCGGACGCTGCGCCGCGTGGCGATCCCGCTGATCGGCGCAAACCTCGCGGCCGGATCGATTCTTGCCTTCGCCTTCGCCATGCTTGAGGTCAGCGACAGCCTGATCCTCGCCCAACAGGCGCAGCATTACCCGATCACCAAGGCGATCTACACGCTGCTGTCCACGCTGGGCAACGGCACCGAACTCGCCGCGGCGCTGGGGGTGTGGGCGATGGTTTTCCTGTCGGTGGCGATCATGGGAGCCGCTATTCTGGGCGGCAAACGCGGCGGCTTGTTCAAGGTCTAACGGGGGCCATCCCCGCGGCTTCCAACCGTGCTCAGAGCGTGGCAATCGCCCGTGTATCCTGATTTTTCTGTTGCTCGTAAATTGCAAGACTGTCAGCCCGGCGATCTTCGCCGGGCTTCCGTTCACGCTCCCGGCGCAGCAGGCATAGCGCGCCCAGCGCAGCGAGCAACGCGGCGGAGGGCTCGGGAATGGCGGAAACGCCGGTCTGGTCTAAAATCCAGGGGTGAAACTGCTGCAAATCGGATGCGCCACTGATGCTGCCGTAGCGGGAATTCATGCCAGGACTGAAGCCACCTGTGAAACTGATCACCCCCACCAAATACCGTGTCCCATCGATGGTGATGAACACCCCTCCTCCGCTGTCGCCGCTGGCCACGTTTCCTTCGAGCCGGGTGGCGGCCGGGTTGGATCCGGAGGCGTTGGTGCTGCCGTCGGGCTTGTCAAAATCCACGATGAACGCGGTGCTTGTGAGGCCGTAGGACGGGCCGAACGTATCGATCACGTTGGTAAAGGCGCGGTGGTCGAAGGCCCCCTGCGCGCCCGTCGTACCGGTGCCGCCAATTCCGAAACCGACCCAGGCGGCTTCGAGACCGAGCAACTCGCCCGACGATGCGAGTCGCAGCATCGGTGCCGGAGCGATGCCGATTACGGGCGAGGCGAGGTAGAGCAGCCCAAGATCGCTGAAATTGTTTGGAAACGCGTAATCCGGATAGGTCACCGAGGCCTGGACCGAGTAGCCAAGGCCTCCAATTGTGAAGGTTCCTCCAGCTTTCCCCAGGGCCACGTGGCCAGCCGTCAGCACCCAGCGGTCGGAGATCAGCACTCCCGAGCCGCCGAAGATGGCTCCCGTCACTTTTCCCACCGATTCGTAGAGCAGGGCTTCGTCGCGATAAGCCTGGGAATCGACATCATCGAGAATCGTGGAGCCGGAAGAGATCGCGGCCGTCCCCAGGAAGGCCAGGGAAAAAAGCGCCACCGCCATGCCCGATGATGTCCAAGTGATCATTTTGGCTGCTGATTGAAAGGATTGGCTTGAATTCCAGAACACCACGAAACAGAGCAAAACAACACCAAAAAAAATCAGAGAGTAGGGAATGAACATGGAGCGCCGAATGGCCGAAGCTCATGGCAGGCGGCCCAACGCACCTTTGATACGCTTCAATCCCTGCGCTTCAGCAGCGGGAACAAGACCACGTCGCGGATCGTCGGCGCGCCTGTTAGCATCATCACCAGGCGGTCGATGCCGATGCCGATGCCGCCTGCCGGGGGCATGCCGTGTTCGAGGGTTTCGATGAAATCATAGTCCACCTTCTGTTCCTCCTCGCCGCCGGCCTGGTGTTCGAGGCGCTGGCGCTGGACTTCGGGGTCGTTGAGCTCGGAGTAACCGGGGGAGATTTCCTGGCCGTTGATGACGAGTTCATACACCTCCACCGTTTTGCCGCCGGGGGTGACTTTGGCAAGCGGCACGAGCTCGCTGGCGACGCGGGTGACGAAACAGGGATCGAAGGTGAGCTCTTCGACTTTCTTTTCGAAGACCTGGTGGATGACTTCGTGATCCTCCATGGCGTCGGACAACTGGACGCCGAGTTCCCCACACTTCGCGCGGCGCTGTTGCGGGGTGATATCGAAGAAATCATCACCGGCCGCCTGCTTGATGAGGTCGTGATAGTTCGCGCGCCGCCACGGACGGGTGAGATCGATGGTGCGCGTGACAATTCCTTCCTCGTCCTTGTGCTCGATTTTCAAGCCGCCACAGAATTTGTCGGCAAGGTGGCAGGTCATTTCCTCGACGAGATCGGCCATTTCCTCGAAGTCGGAGAAGGCCCAGTAGGCCTCTAACATCGTGAATTCCGGATTGTGGCGACGCGAGATGCCTTCGTTGCGGAAGTTGCGGTTGAGTTCGAAGATCTTGGTGAAACCACCGACCAACAGCCGCTTGAGGAACAACTCCGGGGCGATGCGCAGTGTCAGCGGCATGCCGAGCGCATTGTGAAACGTCTCGAACGGACGCGCCGCCGCGCCACCGGGAATGTCCTGGAGCATCGGTGTTTCCACTTCGAGGAAGCCGCGGTCCTGGAGGAAACGCCGGATTTCGGCGAGCATCAGCGAGCGGGTGACGAAGAGCGTGGCGCTGTCCGGATTGCCCATCAGGTCGAGGTGGCGCTTGCGGTATTTCGTCTCGCGGTCGGCGAGGCCGTGGAACTTGTCGGGCATCGGCCGCAGCGACTTGGAGAGCACGGTGAAATCCTCCACCTTCACGGTGGGCTCGCCGGTTCTTGTTAGAAACGTCTCGCCCTCGATGCCGATCCAGTCGCCGCGGTCGAGGCACTTCCATGCGGCGGCTTGTTTCTCGCCGAGGTTCTTGATGCCAACGTAGCCCTGGATCGAGCCGAGCACGTCGCCGAGTTGGAAGAAGACGGATTTGCCCATGTCGCGCAGGGCGGTGATGCGGCCGGCGAGTTTGACGCGTTTGGCCTCCTCAAAGTTCGCGCGCAGTTCACCGGGAGTGACGGAAACCTCGAAACGGGTGCCGAAAGGGTCGATGCCCAGCTCGCGCAGTTTCGCGAGTTTCTCGCGGCGGACGGCGATGAGTTCGGCTTCGGTCGATTGGGTTTGTGGCGGCGGAGCGGCTTCGGACATGGCGTGGATGGCTTAGGCGGCGGCGGGGTTGCCCGCAAGAGTCGAAACCAGCCGATGCCGAGAAATCTCGTTTGAAAGGAATTTTCACGATTTGTTGCGAGTCGGGCCTGTCCGAAAATCCGCGTGGCCGCATGAATGTGACCCATCACCGGGACCCAGTCTGCTCCGCAAGCAATTCACCTTCAGTATTCAAGCGGTAAATCACGGAATGCCAAAGTTTCAGTGTGAGGCAATCAATCAGTAACTCGGAATAATCCGTTTCAATTTATATCCAATTTTTCCTTTGTTAATAATTGTTGATCAACGAGTTACAAGTCTCTAACTCCATCAACACATGAGCAACGGAGGATTTTCAATGCTGGGTTCGATTGAGGCGGTTCGCCCGGTTTTCCTGATCGTGATGGGGGTTTTTATGCTGTTGATCGCATGGCGGCTGGCCAAAACATCGGGCACATGGACGGCGCGTCTGCTGGTGGCCGGAGCGCTGTTGCTCGCCTTCGGCTACGCGCTGCTGCTGCCGCTCTACGAGGCGGGGGTGATCGAACGTTACACGTCGGCACGCCTCCATGATCACGGCAGCGCCGCCGCCGCGCTCGGTTGGCACGTGACCAAGCTGGTGGCCATGAATCTGGGTTGGCTGCTATTCGGAACCGGCCTTGCCATGCACGCGAAGATCTTCGGCGCCCCCGCGCCCGCCCGCCGTCAAACCGCTTCCTACCCATCCCATGAATTCATTGCTTGAATCGCTCCTCGAACACGGCCTGCTGCTTGATGCGGCGGGCGTGATCGGCCTCGGCCTGCTCGGCCTGGCTGCTGTGAAACTCGCCCGCCGCGACCAGTCCTGGGGAGGTGCCATGATGGCCTCCGGTGCGATCGCCTTGTTGATCGGGCGGCTTTACCTGCTGCTGTCCCCCCACTTGGTGAATGATGAGGTGCTTCACATGATCGGTCCGGTTGGAATCAGCCTTACGATTGGCCTGCCGCCGCTGCTGCTCACACTTGGTCTCGCCGGCATCGTCTGGGGCCTCTGGGGTCACGAGCGCTGGCTCAAGGAAAACGGCTGAAGGGCCCGGTGATGATTCACCGGGACGCGGGTTTCCCGGCGGGGGGCTCAAGGTCCTTGCCCGCAGGCAGCGATTCCCCGGCGGTTTCACTCCAGTGTTGCAGAAAGAATCGCTTTTCCTGGGATAGAAATGCTTCGGATCGGCCGAGGATCGGGCGCAGCGAGGTGGTCATTTGCAGCGTCACCAGCAGGAAGACGATGCTCCAGATCGTCAAGGGGCCCATCTGCGTGCCTCCGGTGGCAAGCACCACGGACTTGAGAAAGCGCAGCGCGAAGGAAACCGCCGCCAGCCAGGAAGCGACCGCCAGCGCGCCCATGAAACCGAGCGAGTCGGTGGATTCCGCGAAGATCCACACCGCCGGCGCAAAACCTAACAACAACAACCCGGCGAGTGCCAGCGCGCCAGCGAGGCAGGCGGCGAGTTGGGCGACCGCCACCCGCGCGCCGGCCAGCGTGGCGAAGATATACAAACTCGGGAAACAGATCACCCCGGCAAACAGGAGGCCGATGGTGATCTTGACCGGCGCGGCCCAGAGTTGCTCGTGTTTGGCGAAGCAGCCGAGCACCACGCCGAAGAGCAGGAAGGAAACCACCGCCATGCCGATGAATCGACCGGTCGCCCGCTGGTTGTCGGCGGCGAGGTGTGAGGCGAGGGCTTGCGGACGGCGAAGCAGTGCCTCTAACAAGGTTTTCGCGTCGGGTTTTTCCGGCAGCGGCTCTTCCGGAGGTCCGGCCGGCTTCGGCGGCGGTGCGGGCGCGGCGGGACGGACCTGCGCGGATGCGGGATGCTGGTTCGGTTCCAGCGCAGGTGGCAGCGACGGTTACTTCACCCTGCGCTACGAGGCCACGGGCAACGCCATCGTCGCCGGCACCAACGCCACCGGCGGCCTGCAGGATGTCGTGAGTTCGGGCGGCGATCAATCAGCCTCGGGCCATCATCTCGCCGTCACTTGGTCGGCAGGTTCCGATACAACGTTGCATATCAACGGAGTGGCCGATGCT
>JBGSUP010000374.1:0-6729 GCA_041753485.1 Akkermansiaceae bacterium | reverse complement strand
GTCATGGCTTCCTACCGCCTCGCCCTGCTGTGGTGGCAGAAAGGCCGCATGGTCGGTGCTGCCGGCGGCCGCGATGAGGAAATCACGCTGCTCGGCAGGGCGCGCGACTTGCTGGGAACCCTCGAGGTTTCGAGCCCGGCATCCGGCCCGCGGCCGGAGCAATTGCGGCGCACGGGTGCCTATCTGGCCGGCGATCTCGGCCACGCTCTTCAACTCGCCAATCGCAAGGGCGATGCCGCACGCGCTTTCGCCGCCGCAGTTTCAATCTGGCAGGAGTTGCAAGCGTCGCGCCCGCAAAACGAGGAATACCGGGAGGGTCTCACATGGAGCCGGCAGCGGCTGGAGGACTTGAAGTGAGCATCCGCTAGATTTCCGACGCGGCGGGAGGCGGGCTTTTCGCCCGGGTCCGCAGGTTGAGCAGTTCGACTCCCAGCGAGAAGGCCATCGCAAAGTAGATGTAGCCTTTCGGGATTTCGAAATGCAGCCCCTCGGCGATGAGCGCGGTGCCGATCAGGATCAGAAATGCCAGCGCAAGCATCTTCACCGACGGGTTGCGCGAAACGAATTCGCTGATCGGCGCGGCGGCAAGCATCATGATGCCAACGGAGACGACCACGGCCAGAGCCATCACCGACAGGTGGTCCGCCATGCCGGCGGCAGTGATCACCGAGTCCAGTGAGAAGATGATGTCGATCATGGCGATCTGGACGAGCACGGCGGCGAAACTGGTCGCCTTGATGGAAACCTGGGATTGCGCCTCGTCGTCGAGCTTGTGGTGAATCTCCTTGGTGGCTTTCCAGATCAGGAAAAACCCGCCGATGAGCAGGATGATGCCCTTGCCGGTGATGCCGAGCATGCCGCCGTGTTCGGCAGCTTCGGGCACCATCTTCCAGAATGCGGGCGCGACCGGAATGGAGAAAACCACCGCCTTGAGGCCCATGATCCAACTGATGGTGGCCAGCAGCATCAGCCGCGTGACCATCGCGAGGCCAAGGCCGAAAATCCGCCCGCTCCTGCGCTTTTCCGCGGGCAGGCGATCCACCAGGATCGAAAGGAAGACGATGTTGTCGATACCGAGCACAATCTCTAACAACGTCAGGGTTGCCAGCGCCGCCCAGGCATTGGGATCCGCGAACCAGGTGAAGTCGAACATGGCGCTTGGAGGGGTCAGGAGGCGAAGTTGAGCGCCCGCTGTTTCATCTGGGTGGCCATCAGGTTGAGGGCGTTGGCGCGGGTCGGGGCAAGGTGTTCCTTGAGGCCGGTGCGGTCGATGAAACCCATGTCCGCAGTGAGGATGGCATCGGGTTTCTCGCCATTGAGCACCCGCACGAAGAGGGCAATCATACCCTTGGTGATGAGTGAATCGGAATCCGCAGTGTAGTGGATGGCACCGTTCTCGCAGGAGGCGTCCAGCCAGACCCGGGATTGACAGCCCTTGATCAGATGCTCCGGGTCCTTCGCCGCCTCATCCATCGGCGGGAGTTTCTTGCCGAGGCCAATCACGTATTCGTAGCGCTCGGTCCAATCCTGGAACAGGGCGAGTTCATCGAGAAGCTGCTGTTGTTTTTCGGCGATGCTCATGCGCCGCGGCACTTGAGCGTGGAAACCCGTGACCCGCAAGCCCGGATCATTCAAAACATACAGATCCTGCGTGCGGCCGCACGCGGGATCTGTATGTCTGGGGCAGCCAGGGGTTGGTTTGTCCGCGAGATATCAGGTGGCGGGGGCAAAACGCTGCAGGGCTTTGCCGGCCAGCACGGCGAGCGGCGGCAGGCAGAGACAGGCAAGGGCGATGAGCGGCGGACTGGGTTGCGCATGGCGAGAGAGAAACAGCGGCAGCAGCAGCAGCCAATCGATGAGGGGGATGCCGGCCAGCAGCCTGGAAACCTGGGATGAGACCGAATGGCGGAAGAACGTGAGGGAGATTGTCGTCCACAGGAGATAGGGCACCAGCCCGGCAAGGCAGTGGAAGAGTGGTAAGTCCATGACGAAGCGTGCGGCTGAGAGAGAAAGCAAGGCGGCGGGTGCGAACCAAGCGGAGGCCGGATGAAGACTTGGGTGCCGGGTTGTTGCCACGGCTTCGCGACGCGCGAGTAGCGACAAGCCGGTGATGTGGCAGAATAATCCCAGGCCCGAGGCGATGGCGGCCAAAGAGAAGCGGATCCCTCCGTCTCCGGCGATGGCCGCGAAGCCAAGCAGCGGCAGCAGTGCCCGGCACAGGGCAAGCGGGATGACGGACCATGCCGTGCGCTTGTGAAGCCAAGTGTAGAGCAGAATGCAGATGGTGATCGTCAGCGCGATCAAGAAGACCCGGTGATCCGCAAAGGAGGCCGCTCCCAGAGCTGAGAGCAGTAAGCCGGATGCGAGCAGGAGATAGAGTCCCGGCGCAAACAAGCGGCGTGGCAGGGCGCGCTCGGGCCGCTGGATCGCATCCCAATTGCGGTCCGCCCAATCGTTGAGGAAATTTCCAGACAGATAGAGCGCAGCGGCGGCGAACCCGACAGTGGCTGAATTGATCCAGAAACGGGTGTCGATGGCCTGCCGGGTTTCCAGGATTCCCAAGACGATACCCAATGAAACGTTGGACAGGACGCCGGGTACGTTGGACAGCCGGGCGCTGCCCGCCAGCGATTGAAGCGGTCCCGGCCGGGAATTCACGGTGCCGGAGGCCATTGAGGGCAAAGGTGCCGCCTTGTTGGGAGAGGAGAGCTCAGCGTGTTCCAGCGGCGGTGCCGGGCAGGAAGCGGTAGTAAACCTCCAGCATCAGCGTGCAAAGAGCGGTCCGGTAGTGGACGTTGGTCAAGAAGGCTGGGCCCACGGCGCGAACTGGGGGTTTGTTTCCTGGCGCACCGGGAACAGCCCACGAGCCATCGGGATTCTGGTTTTTGAGGACCTGGTCGCGGAAAAGGGCGTTGTATTTTTTCCACTGCGACCCCCCGCGATTCATCATCGCCTGGGCTTCATAGTAGTGTCCGTAAAGGTCGGCGAACTGGGTCTTGTAATCAAACTTGGTGTTGTCTTCGATGTATTTGATGCCATCCCGCGCGGCTTTAGATGAGCCTTTGTCGAACATCTGGAGGGAGAGCACGCAGCCGCCGGTCATGGTGTGATATTCTTTTTTATCTTTCGGGCCGGAGTAGCCGAAGCCACCCTTGTCGCCCTGCATGGATTCGATGTAATCCATCGCCTTGTTGGCGGCGCGGGTGAGTCCTTTGAACTCCAATCCGGTGTGGTGGCAGGCCTTCAATGCCTGGACCTGCCACGCAGACACCGAGGTGTCAACGTGAGCTCCGCCTTTGCCTTTCGGGGCCATGCTGTAGAGGTAGGCCCAGCCGCCGGTTTCATGCTGATTGTCGATTATGAACTGGCCGGCTTTCTGGGTGACTTCAAAAAGGTTCGGTATGTCGATGTTGCCCTGCTTGCAGAAGGTGGAGGCCTCGGCCAGGGCATAGGTGGCGATGGCATGCTCGTATGGCCATTGCTTGTCGGTGAATTGGCTGGCGAGTTTGCCGTTATTTTTCATTCCCAGATCGACCAGAT
Organism: Akkermansiaceae bacterium; assembly: GCA_041753485.1. Taxonomy (GTDB): domain Bacteria; phylum Verrucomicrobiota; class Verrucomicrobiia; order Verrucomicrobiales; family Akkermansiaceae; genus Luteolibacter. The sequence goes on along the minus strand of JBGSUP010000374.1, from coordinate 3,189 downwards.
AGGTGATGCCGCGCAGCACGTTGTCGCCGTAGTCTTTAGAAAGTGGCGTTTCACAATGACCGAGGAAGGCAAGCAGGGCGAAGCCGGTCATAGCGGGCTTTGGGGAGCCCCAAGAGCCGTCCGCACTCTGGGTTGCCTTGAACCAGTTCAGCGCCTTGACGACGGCGTCTTCGCATTCCTTGGTGCCGCCGGTTTCCTCCAGGCGTGCGAGGCGGTCCTCGAGCGAGCAGCGCTTTTTCATGGTGGCGGGAACATTGCCGAAGCCGCCTTCACCCATGCCGCCGTCGCCCCAACCGGTGCCGAAATCAGTGCCATCTCCGAAATCCATTGATGGCGAGCTGACATCCACATCCAAGGTTGGCACGGAGGTGGGCGAGGCGGTGTTGGCGACGATCACCTTGGCTAGCGACTGATTGGGCGAGCTGGGTTTGCGGGCGACGTTGGTTTGGACCTTTTTCTGATCCAGCTCGGACTCTTCGTTGAGATTCGCCTCGTAGGTGACGATGGTCGGTGTTTCCCTGATCAGAGAGGGCAATAGAAAAACTCCGAGAATTAGGGCCACAAGGATGACCACCAACACCGCGATGACAATCGAGGATATCGTCGAATTCCTCCGTTGCAGATGGAGTCTCTCGAGTGCCTCTGGACTGAGTTGTGCGTGCAAGCTCATAAATTTAGGACGAAGTGAGGTTAAACCGGGTTTTCCTCCTTGCCAGTCAAAAATCCGGTTTTGGGTGCCATTGGTGATTTTCTGCGGGTGGGCGGAGGCGACCTGACATTTTCGGTGGCATCCTGATGATTCACCCCAACCGCCGGTTGTGATGGCGACATTTGGGAGGTATGCTACCCAACATGAACCCATGCCGTCGTCCGGATCCGATGAGAGGTGGCTTCACTCTGGTGGAGACTCTCGTGGTGATTCTGATCCTCCTCACACTGGCTGTGTTGATCACGGCGGGGACCCAACGGTTCATTGAGAGCGGCCGCAAGGTGAGGGCGATGGCGCAGTTCCGGGATTTTCAAGTTGGTATGACCTTGTTCGAGGGTGACTACATGAAGCCACCGATTCCAAGATCCAAGCGGGATACCGGTTGGGACACGATTTATGGCGACCCGGGCGGGAACTACTCGACTCAGTTTCTGGTTTCCGCCTTGGCCGGCGAGGACAAGGACTTTCCCTACAAGGGTGAGAATTTCTCCGCGAAGGAGGCAAATCCGCGCAATGAAGCCTACATGACCTTTCCCTTCACCCCCGACAACAGGGCGGGCGTGGGCAAGGACGGCAGACTTTATGACCCATGGGGCGGTGAAATCGTGGTGGCCATCAACGGCATGAAATCAAACAACCCGGCTCACAATCTGGTCGAGTTCAACGGCGGTCAGAACGACCGCCGCCTGCATACGTGGGGCTTGGCTGAATACACGGAGACCAAACCGAAAGACCAGGCCTATGTCTTCTGGTCCTATGGCAAGGACCGCAAGAAGGGCAAAGGAGCGCCGAAATACGGCAGCGTGGTTCCGCTCGCCGGGTCGGATGATGTGATTTCCTGGTAAGGCGTGGCGCGGGCTAGCAGGCACAAAGCTCTTCGAGGATGCCTTCGCAGCCGTCCTCAAGCAGGTCGATGACATGATCGAATCCGCGCTGGCCGCCGTAGTAGGGGTCTGGCACCCGCGGATCGTTGTGATGCCGGCAAAAGCTCATGAAGGGGCGGATTTTGTCATGGGCCCTGCCGCTCGGATCAAGTCCACGGACGTCCGCCAGATTGGTCTCATCCATGGTGATGATCAGATCGAACGTGCGCAGGTCCGTGGTGAGGATTTTCCTTGCTTGGCCGGTGACGGGAAAGCCCCTGCGTTTGAGTGCCTCCGCCATCCGCGGATCGGGCGGTGAACCGTGATGGTGGCCGATGATGCCCGCTGAATCGATGAGGAAATCCTCGTTTCGGCCGGTGGTGGCGGACAGGTGGCGGAAGACGATCTCAGCAGCCGGCGAGCGGCAGATATTTCCGAGACAGACGAACAGGATGCTACGTTGGACGCGGGGGGAGCGCATGCCTTGGTGATCGTCTGAAACGTCACTTCGTTCAATCCAAAATCGCTCCGCGATCACGGGGGGAGGATTCGTTGTCGCGTGGCTGCGGCAGACTGTTTTAGCCTGCACCCATGATGCGGCGTGCGGGACTAATGGCGATGCTCGGAATCGGAGTGCTGGCGGCGGCATCGGGCCTTGGTCGGTTGCATCTTGATCCGGACATTCTGGGCATGCTGCCGCCTGAAATGCCGGAAGTGAGGGGTTTGCGCGTGTTTCACGACGCCTTCGCCAAGGAGGATGAACTGGTTGTTTTGATCGAGGGTGGGGTGGAAACCGAGGGTTTCCTGGGTGAGAAGGCAAGGTCCTTGGCAAGTGCCTTGGAAGCGGCGGGCGTCGCCGGGCAAGCGCGTTGGCAGCCACTTTGGATGGAAGGGGGTGGCGGGATGGCCGAGTTGCTGGCGTATTTCTGGCTCAACGGGCCGACGGATATCGCCGGACGGCAGGCAAGCGCTCTTGCGCCGGAGAATGCGGCCGGAACTCTGACGCAGGCGCTGGCGGATGTCTCCACCGCGATGGAGGGCGAGGATCTGGCGATGAAGGCGCACGACCCGCTCGGCTTCCTGCGTCATCCGGCGCTGGAACCGCTGCTGGCTGGCGCGGCCGATGGCCCGGCAGGATATGAAAGCCAGGACGGGCGTGGACACTTGATCCTGATCAATGCGCCCCGGCCGGTGCGGGGCTACAAGGAGGCAGGTGGGTGGCTCGATGAGGTGCGGGCAGCAATCGAGGACTGGAAGAAATCCGATGGCAGGGGAATCGAAATCCATCTCACCGGCGAACCTGTGTTTGCTTGGGAAATCGGTGGAGCGATGGAACGTGACATGCGTGGCAGCGTGGGGATCACCTCGGGGCTGATTGCGCTTCTTTTCTGGTGGATGCAGCGTCGCTTGATGTTGTTGGGCGGACTGGTGCTGGTGCTGGGCCTGACCTTTGTGACGGCGCTCGGGCTGGCGGGTTGGATTTATGGCAGCTTGAGCATCATGGCCGCCGGTTTTGCGGCGATTCTCATCGGACTGGCGGTGGATTACGGCGTGCTGATCTGTCAGGAAGCCAAGGTGGCAGGCCGCGGGCGCGAGGCGCTTTGGCGGGCAACCGGG
>JBGSUP010000373.1:0-12943 GCA_041753485.1 Akkermansiaceae bacterium | reverse complement strand
CGCCATGCTCGAAAAAGCCGAGCGCTGGCAGGCCGCCATCAGTGTTGCTAAAAAAATCGCCTCGTTCAAAGGTCCCCGCGCCGAGGAGGCTGCCAACCGCGCCAGCCTGCTCGACCTGAAATACCCGGTCTGGTAACTCCCATTCCCCATTCCCCATTCCCGAATCCTCACCCCACTCCACATGCCAAATCTCCTCGTCACTGGAATCTCCGGCCGCATGGGCCAAGCCGTCCTCCAAGCCGCCACCGAGGCAGGCGTGCCCGTCACCGCCACCCACGACGCGGGCCAGGACCTCCAAGCCGCCATCACCCAAGCGACCTGCGTCATCGATTTCACCATCCATTCCTTCACCACCGCACTCGTCGAAGCCGCCTTGAAAAACGGCACCAGCCTCGTCATCGGCACCACCGGCCACACCGACGGGGAACGCGCCGCCATCCGCGAAGCCGCCAAGACCATCCCCATCGTTTACGCCTCGAACTACTCCGTCGGCGTGAACACGCTCTTCTGGCTCACCCGCCACGCCGCACGCATCCTCACCCAGGACCGCTTCGACATCGAAGTCACCGAGATGCACCACAAGCACAAGATCGACGCGCCCTCCGGAACTGCCCGCCGGATTTTGGAAATCCTCAACGAGGAAACCGCCACCTCCTATCAGGACGACGTCGCCCACGGCCGCCTCGGCAACCTCGGCCCGCGCAAGCCGCGTGAAATCGGCATGCACACGCTGCGCGGCGGCGATGTCGTGGGCGATCACACCGTGATCTTCGCCGCCGATGGAGAGCGCGTCGAACTCACCCACAAGGCATCCTCCCGCCTCACCTTCGCCTCCGGTGCCATCCGCGCCGCCGCCTGGCTCCAGGACCAACCCGCCGGCCTTTATGACATGCAGGATGTGCTGGGACTGAAATGATGTAATCTCAAATCCTGAATCTTAAATTCCCGACACCCCATGCGCCCGCTTCTCATCCTGCCCTTGATCCTCGCATTCGCTTCATGCAATCCACCGGAATCGAAAACCGCGAAATCCGCCGCGCCGGCCGCGATGGAAACCGCTCCTCCCGCAACGGCCATCGCGCCGGAGTGGAATGTGAAATCCTCCCTCGTCCGCATCAACTCCACCCAGCAAGCATGGAATCCATGGCAGCCGTGGGAAAAGAATCCGCCCGGCCGCCGGCGCGCGCTCGCTGCCATCATCGCCCCGCAACTCGTCGTCACAACTGCGGAACTGGTGGCGGATTCCACCTATCTGGAATTCGAATCGGCCGATGGCAGCCGGTTCACGCCGGCCAGGGTGATCGCCGTGGATTATGAGGCGAACCTCGCGCTGCTGGGGCCTGTATCAGAAGAAAAGGGCGCGGAGTTTTTTGCCAACACGGTGCCGTTCATGGTCGCCAGCCCGGCGAAAATCGGCGACACACTCGAGGTCCTCCAACTCGAGGACAACGGCCTCCCGCTGGTCACGCCCGGCACCCTCCAAAGCGTTGTGGTCTCACCCAATCTCCTGCCGGGGCAGAGTTTCCTGACCTATCTCCTGAAGGCCTCGATGCGCAGCGCATCAAGCAGCTATACCCTGCCGGTTCTTCGCGGGCAGGAACTCGCCGGAGTGCTCATTAGTTATAACTCTAAGGACCAGCTTTGCGATGTCGTCTCCACCGACATCCTCGCCCGCTTCATCACGGAGGCCACCAATGGCACCTATGGCGGATTTCCCAGTCTCGGAATCTCCACCGCACGCACCGAAGACAACTCGCTGCGCGAGTGGTTGAAACTCACCGACGATCAGGGCGGCCTTTACATCCAGAGCGTCCGCAAGGGCGCTGCGGCAGACCTCGCCGGCGTCCGCAAGGGCGATGTGCTGCTCGCCGTGGATGGCCAGGCGATCGACCGCCGGGGCTACTATCAACATCCGAACTACGGCAGTTTGTCCTGGGGCCATCTCATCCGCGGCTGCAAGTCCAGCGGCGATGTGGCCCGGCTTTCGCTGCTGCGCGACGGCAAGCTGCTGGAGCTTGAAGCAAAGGTCGAGCGCGAGGATGAAAACGCACAACTGGTTCCCAGTCACCTTTACGACAAGGCACCGAACTATCTCGTCAAGGGCGGTCTCGTCTTCCAGGAACTCACCCGTCCGCTACTCGAAAGCTTCGGCGAGGATTGGCGCTCCCGCGCCCCTCTCAACCTGCTCGATACCTTTGAAAACCCGGAGAAATACGAGGCATCCATCGACCGCGTGGTCTTTCTCAGCGGCGTGATCCCCACTCCCGCCACCGTCGGTTACGAAAGCCTGCGCAATCTCATCGTCCACAAGGTCAACGGCCGTGAGGTCCGCGACATGAAAAGCCTCGTCGCGGCTTTCGAATCCAACACTGCCGAACTCCATTCCATCGAGTTCGCCAATGAAAACCTCACCGTCCATCTCGACGACCTGATCTCCACCGAGGTCGATTCCCAACTCCTCCAGCGCGGGATCACCCGCCTCTCGCGCACCGAGTGACCCTGGATGGGGAAACGGATCGTTCCGCCGTTTTTCATTATCCCTTCCAGGCCGAGTGCTCGCCCGGCAAACCCGGCATTCGGCGGGATCCCGTTTCCCCGCTCCGCATCAATGCCCCTGGGGCTTCTGCCTCGGCTCCCATTCGCGGCGGGAGCGCGAACGGACGGAGAAAACGACGGGAATGCCGGGCGCCGGGTGGGCGGCGCGGTAACGGTTGGTTAGATACGATTCGTAGCTGGTGGCCATCAGGCGCTTGTCGTTGACGAAAAGCACGATGGTGGGCACCGGGATGACGCTGTATTTCTCGTTGGTCGCCGCAGTGGCGTAGTAAAGCTTGAGGCGCTTCTTGAGGCGGCCGTCGATCGGCGGCGGGGTGTCCTCGAAAGCGCTTTGCAGGATGCGGTTGAGCTGGCCGGTGCCGGGGATGTTCTGCGCGCCCTTGCGGATTTTCAGCGCTTCCTTGAGCACGTGATCGACCGAGCCGCCGGTTTTTGCCGAGCAGGCGACAAAGGGCGCGTAGTGAAGGAAAAACAGCTCCTTGCGCACGTGCGCGGTGGCTTCTTCGAGTCGCGCGCTGCGGTTCGCTCCGGGGTGATAGAGATCGAATTTGTTCAATACGATCAGGCAGGGTTTTTTCTCCTCAAGGATCGTCTGGGCGATCTTGCGGTCCATCGAGGTGATGCCTGCGGCGAGGTCGATGACGAGCACGCAGAGATCCGAGCGGCGGATGGCTTTCTCGGTGCGCATGGCGGAGAAGACTTCCACCGAGTTGTCGCGCTTCGCCCGCGGACGCAGACCGGCGGTGTCGATGAGGGTGAAGTTCTCGCCTTGGAACGTGTAGGGGAGATCCACCGCATCGCGGGTGGTGCCCGCGATTTCCGAAACGATGGTGCGCTCGTCGTGGAGGATGGCGTTGACCAGCGAGGACTTGCCGGCGTTAGGCTTGCCGACGATGGCGAGCTTGATGCCAATGGTTTCCGCGATTTCGGCGACGGCTTCGATTTCCGAAACGAGCGGGGCGATCACGGCGTCGATCTGATCGCACAGACGGCCGAAGTTGCGGCCGTGTTCGGCGGAAACGAAGACACTGGATTTGAAGCCGAGGCGCGCGAAATCGGAAAAAGCGGCTTCGTGTTTCGGATCGTCCACCTTGTTGAGCACCAGTAGGACCGGTGGCTTGGCCTTGCGCAGCTTCTGGGCGAGCGCCTGATCGGTGGCGGTGAGGCCGTCGTGGGCATCGACCACGAAGAGGATCAGGTCCGCGGTGTCCATGGCGATGTCCGCCTCGATGGTGACCTGGGCGTCGAAGCCATCGTCGATGTTTCCGCCGATACCGCCGGTGTCAACCAAGGTGCAGGCGACCTGCGTGGCCTTCGAAGGCGCGGAAATGCGGTCGCGGGTGACGCCCGGTTGGTCATGCACGATGGCGATTTTCCGCCCGGCAAGGCGGTTGAAGAGCGCGGATTTCCCGACGTTGGGGCGTCCGACGATGGCGACAGTAGGCATGCGGGGGATCAAACGGCGGAAACCGGCGATGCGCAAGAGCGGAGGGATGTTTGGGAAGTCTGATCGTGAAACAGGGACGGAAACCACGGATTACACGGATTTTACGGATTATGAATGAGTTGCAAAACCGCTCATTTCACCCATACAGTGAAATGAGATGGTTAAACCTCAATCCAAATCCCTTCCGTGTAATCCGCTAAAACCGTTCTATCCGTGGTGAAAACCCGTGGAGCTCCGACTTCGACTACGGATTCTAAGTTAATGGCTTCCAATCTGCAGGGCGGAAATTCGTAATTATCCTTGAAAAGCTAAATTTAAATATTAGTTTTTCAATGAAATGAGCATTTTCCGACAAGAGTATCTGACAAGGATTGGCTCCCGGCTGCGGGACAATCCGGTGGTGGCGCTGGTGGGGCCGAGGCAGGCGGGCAAGACGACTTTGGCCCGGGATTTCGCCGGAGGAGCGGGCGAGACACATTTTTTCGATCTGGAATCCCCATCGGACCTGGCGCGGCTGGCGAATCCGGAACTGGTGCTTTCGCCGCTGCGTGGGTTGGTGGTGCTGGATGAGATCCAGCGCCTGCCGGACTTGTTTCCGCTGCTGCGGGTGCTGGCGGACCGGCCGGGAACGCCTGCGAAATTTCTGATTCTCGGCAGCGCTTCGTCGAGCTTGGTGAAAGGGGCCGGGGAGACTCTGGCGGGGCGGGTTTCCTTCATCGACGTGTCCGGGTTTTCGCTAACCGAATTGGGTGCGGCCGAATTGCAGACGCACTGGTGGCGGGGAGGATTTCCGCGGGCTTTCCTCGCACGGGACGACTTGGCGGCACGGCAGTGGCACGAGGATTTCATCCGCACGTTTTTGGAGCGGGACATTCCGCAACTGGGCATCGGGGTGCCCGCGATGACGCTGCGCCGCTTCTGGACGATGGTGGCACACGATCACGGGCAGGTGCTGAAAGTTTCGGAATTGGCGCGGTCGCTCGGCAGTTCCGAGCCGACGGCCCGACGTTATCTCGACATCCTGTGCGGGACCTATGTGGTGCGGCAGTTGCCACCGTGGTTCGAGAATCTCAAGAAGCGGCAGGTCAAGGCACCGAAGATCTATGTGCGGGACTCGGGGCTGGCTCATGCGCTGTTAGGAATCACGGATCGCCCGGCCATGCAGGCGCATCCGAAGCTTGGTGCCTCGTGGGAAGGTTATGCCTTGGAGCAGATCCTTTCCATCACGGGCGACCGCGAGGCGTATTTCTGGGCCACCCACGCGGGCGCGGAGCTGGATCTGCTGGTGTTCCACCGCGGCAAGCGGCTCGGATTTGAGTTCAAATACACGGACCGCCCCGGCACGACCAAGTCGATGCATGTCGCCTGCGGGGATCTGGCACTGGATCATCTGCATGTGGTGCATCCGGGCCAACACGCCTTCGCGCTGGATGAGCGGATCACCGCCAGCCCGCTGGCAAAAGTTTGCGGGGAATTGGCGGGGGAATGAAACAAGAGCAAAATCATGCTGATTGGTTTCAGAAACCGTCGTCGTGAGAATCCCGAGACGGAATGGGGCAAGGCCACAGGACGTGACTCCAGATCATGGGTTGTGTGGTTGATGATTGGCAGTCAGCTGTTCCTTGCAGGCGGCGGACTGGTGTTTTGGTTTTCTCGGAGTGACGGGCATGGCGTCACCAAGGCTGCGCCATCAACAGGTGCTGACGCGATGCGCGAAGGAATTGAAACCGCCGAAGCGGTGGCGCGGGCGTTTCTCAAGGAAACCGATGTTGCAAAACGCCTGCAATGGGTGTGCAACGCGGATGAAGTGAGTGCCCGGCTGGCGGAGTATCCCGAAGAAGCGCGCAGCGAAGCGGGCGAGATCGAGAAGGTGCTGGGACATCAGATGGATGGAGGGCGCTCGGTGACGGGTTTCGTGGTGGAGTTTCCCACGGGAAATCTCCGCTTGCTGGAAGTGGTGGGCACGCCGGATGGGCCGAAGGTGGATTGGGATGCGTATGCGCGGCATGGCACGGCAAGATGGGAGGATTTGCTCTCGGGCAAGGCCGCGCGGGCGGTAGTGCGGGTGTTCTGCGAGCCGGCGACGGAGCGACCCGAGCCATTCGAGGATCAGGGGAAGTGGACGTGTTTCCGGATGAGCAGTCCGGATTTGCCGCAGGCGGCGCTGGGTTTCGCGGCGGTGGGGAGTGCGCGGGAAGAAAAGATGAAACAGGTGGTGCTCGGCACGCCGAAATACCGGCAGCGCTTCACATTGGAAATCGCGCGCCACGCGGGGCGGGATGAGCCGCTGTTTGAGATCACCCGCTGCCTCGCAGTGGGGTGGGTTCGGAGTGCAAGCGCTGTGGAGGATGAGTGGGCACACGAGTGACGCCGGTCTGCTCAGAGGTAAACGGGCATATTTTGCGCTTTGAAGCGCAATGATTCTTTGTGCTTCCGTTCCGCAGGATGATTCGCAAGCGTGTTGGCACGGTTTTTTGCCGCAAAATCCTTACCACCATTCATGGCGATCGACCCCCAACTGGCGGCTGACCTGAAATCCCAGGGCGTGCATGTCACGTCTTTCGAGCAGCTCATCAACTGGGGCCGCTCCAGTTCCTTGTGGCCCTTGCAGTTCGGACTTGCCTGCTGCGCCATCGAAATGATCGCCGCCACCATGGCGAAATACGACATGGCCCGCTTCGGTGCCGAGGTTTTCCGGCCGTCGCCGCGGCAGGCGGACCTGATGATCGTCGCCGGCACGGTCACCAAGAAAATGGCCCCGCAGGTGGTGCGGCTCTACAACCAGATGGCCGAGCCGAAATACGTGATCGCCATGGGGGCCTGCGCGATTTCCGGCGGTCCCTTCAAGGACGGCTACAACGTGCTCAAGGGCATTGATCGTTTCATCCCGGTGGATGTGGTCATTCCCGGATGCCCGCCGCGGCCTGAGGCGTTGCTGGAAGGTTTGATGACCCTGCGCGACAAGATCGCGAAGGAAAAGCTGATGGGCAAGAACCGCGCCCGTCATGCGGATCCGAACGGCGCTGCGGCCTATCCGGTGCCCGAATACGGCCCGCACGACATTCAGCCTACGGCCAACCGCGACATCTGGAACCCGCCGCCGCTGGTCCGCGAGGAAGGAGGTGGCGAGTGATCGTGGATGTCGAAGCCATCTTGGGCGAGATCCGCGCCGCGCTGCCTGACGCATCCGTTGTGCTTCTCAAAAACCCCGGCCCGGCCGCGCTGCACTCGCTGCTGGTTGGAAACAATGACCTGCTTCGCGTCGCCGGATTTCTCCGTGAAACGCTCGCCTTTGATCTGCTCTCGAACGCCACCGGTGTTGATTGGCCGGATGCGAAAATGGCGGATGCCGTCGCCGCGACCGAAGGGCAGGGGAACACGGCTGCCGGCGGGTTTCTGGAAACCGTCTATCACCTCTACTCCACCAACAAACGCACCGGCCCGCTGGTGCTGCGCGCTCGCACCGTGGATCGAAACCAACAGGTCCAAATCCCCTCGCTCGTTTCCATCTATCGCAGCGCCGAGTTCCAGGAGCGCGAGATTTTCGACCTCTACGGCATCCGATTCTCCGGCCACCCCGACCTCCGCCGCATCCTGATGTGGGACGAGTTCGTCGATCACCCGATGCGCAAGGACTACGTGCCGCCCGACGACTACGAATACGAGCCCACGCCGCACGATGCGGTGCTGGAAAAAGCAAGGAAACATTATCCCGCGGAGTCATGATTTCCGATTCATCCATGTTCAGCTCCGCGCCGGTTCTCGAAGGATCGGACGACGACCAGTTGCTGCGCGTGTCACTCGGCCCCCAACACCCGTCCACCCACGGGGTGTTCCGGATGAACGTCGAACTGGATGGCGAGACGGTGGTGAAATTGAAACCTGTCTTCGGCTACCTCCACCGCAACCACGAGAAGATCGCCGAGAGCATGACTTATCTCAGCTCGATGCCCTACACCGACCGGCTCGACTACATCTGCCCGCTCTCCAACAACTGGGCCTATGCGAACGCCGTGGAAAAACTCGCTGGCATCGAGGTGCCCGAGCGCGCCGAATACATGCGCGTCATCCTGGCCGAGCTCACCCGCCTGATCAATCACACCGCCTTCATGGGCTTCATCCTCGGCGACATGGGCGCTTGGGGATCGGCGCTGATGTATGCCTTCCGCGAGCGCGAGTTGATCCTCGACCTCTTCGAAGACCTCACCGGCGCGCGCATGATGGCGAATTTCATGCGCTTCGGCGGCTGCCGCAACGACCTGCCCGACGGATGGGCGGAGAAATGCGGCAAGCTCGTCGATGACTACGGCCCCTTCCTCGATGAGATGGAGAAATTCCTCGTCGGCAACGAAATCCTGTTAGCCCGCTGCCAGGATGTCGGTCAACTGCCACCGGAAAAACTCATCAACGGCGGCATCACCGGTCCGATGCTGCGCGCGGCGGGGGTGAACTATGACATCCGCAAGGTCGATCCCTACGGCATCTACGAACGTTTCAGTTTCCGCATCCCGCTCGGCGACAAAGGCGACGTTTACGACCGCATCATGATCCGTTTTCTCGAAATGCGCGAGTCGCTCAAGATCCTCCGCCAAGCGCTCGACCAACTGCCCGAGGGCGACTATGTGAATCCCAAGGCGAAAATCCGCGGCTTCAAACCGCCGGTTGGCGAAGCCTACGCCCGCATCGAAGGTCCCAAGGGCGAACTCGGCTTTCATCTCATCAGCGACGGCACCGTGAATCCCTACCGCTACCGCGTCCGTCCGCCGAGTTTCATCAATCTCACGCTGCTCGAAGACATGTGCCTCGGCCTCGACCTCGCCGACGTCGTGATCATCCTCGGCAGCATCGACATCGTGTTGGGGGAGGTGGACCGATGAAATTGCCTGGAATGGGTTTGCTCGAAGGTCTTGCGGTTACCGGCAAGAACATGGTCGAAAGCTTCTACAAGAAGGAGCGCATGACCACGGTGCAGTATCCCGAGGAGCGCGCGCCGATCAGCCCGAACTTCCGCAACTTCCCGTTCCTCGTTCACGACGGCGAATCAATCGACGGTCTGCGCTGCGTGGCTTGCTCGATCTGTGAGAAGGAATGCCCGCCGCAGTGCATCTACATCGTGCTCGAACGCGACGAGAACGGCAAGTCGCTCAAACGCCCCAAAATTTTCGACATCGACATCTCCGTCTGCATGAACTGCGGGATCTGCGCCGAAGTTTGTCCCTTCGACGCCATCTACATGGATGGCGAGTATGAACTGAGCACCGACGATCGTTTCGGCGGGCTATTGTTCAACCGCGAGCGACTCGCGAAATCCGCGGATTATCACATGAAACTGCGGCCCGGACAGGCATCCGAAGTCATGACACGCCGCAAGGCCGAGGAGGAGAAAAAAGCTGCAGCCGCAGCCGCGAAGGCCGCCAAGGCCAAGGCGGATGCCGAGGCGAAAAAGGCCGCGGCAGATGAGAAAGGAGGCGAGGCGTGAAAAGAAGCCGGAGGATGGGCCGCTGGCCCGTCATGGATCGCAGGCATCTTGCCTGCGGTGGAAAGAGGTTCTGGCCGGCAGCCCGAACTCCGAAACAGCCTGGAAGGCTGTTCTCCATGCTTCCGCTTACCGCAGCCACAGCAGACCCCTCCCTCTTCTCGCCCGAGGTTCTCCCCCGCCTGCCACAGCGCCTCGTGGAGATGATTCTAACCAATTTCAGTGCGCCCGAATGGCTTGTCACCTTCGTTGGCTTCCTTGTCGCCGCCGGCACCGTGGTCGGAGTCTTCCTCGGTGGCTTCGCATTGCTCTCCCTCATCGAACGCAAAACCCTCGCCCGCATCCAGAACCGCATCGGTCCTAACAGGGCCGGCTGGTTCGGCATCCTCCAACCGGTGGCCGATGGCATCAAGATGCTCACCAAGGAGGACATCGTGCCCGCCAAAGCGGAGAAATTCCTGCATCTGCTCGCGCCCATCCTCATCGTGGTGCCCGCCATCCTCGCGCTGAGCGTGATCCCCTATGGCCGCGAGTGGACGCCGGTGCCGCTGGAACTCGGGCTCTTGTTCTTTTTTGCCGTCGGTTCGCTCACCGAGCTTTCAGTGTTCATCGCCGGTTGGGCGAGCGGATCGAAATTCCCGATGCTTGGCGCGATGCGCGCCATCTCGCAGATGGTGAGTTACGAACTCCCGCTGATCATTTCCGCGCTGGGAGTCGTCATGGTTTCCGGAACACTCTCGCTGCCCCACATCGTCGAGCAGCAGGGCGGGTTTCATTTGGGTTTCATCCCGGCATGGAACCTGTTCACTCCATGGGGCTTCTTCGCCGGGATTTTGTTCTTCATCTGCAGCATCGCCGAGGCCAACCGCTGCCCCTTCGACTTGCCGGAAGGCGAGTCGGAAATCGTCGCCGGCCACATGACGGAATACTCGGGCTTCAAATACGCGCTCTTTTTCATGGGCGAGTATCTCGGGCTGTTTGCGATCTCAGCACTCGGCATTACGCTCTTTCTCGGCGGCTGGCAGGCCCCGCTGCCTGGTTTAGGCTTCGTGCCCTCGTGGATCTGGTTTTTCGTAAAACTCGCCATCGTCATCTTCATGTTCCTCTGGATCCGCGGCACCTATCCGCGCGTGCGCATCGATCAACTCATGCGCTTCGCCTGGCTCTGCATGATCCCCATGGCGCTTCTCACCCTGCCTGCCGCCGGCATATGGACGATCTTGAATCGAGACGGTCACGGGTTCTTCGCCTGGGCCATCACCGTGCCTTTGCTGCTGATTCCGTGGGTCATCGTCACCATCATCTTCAACCGCCGCCTCGCAGCCACCACCCGCACCTATCGTTTCGCCGAATGATCCCCATTCTCATCCTCGCACCGCTCATCCTCCTCGCCGCACTCGGCGTGGTGTGGATGGCGCGGCCGGTGCATGCGGCGCTGATGCTGGCGCTCACGCTGGCGCTCGTCGCCGTTCTTTATCTGGTGCTTGGCGCGGAGTTCATCGGCTTGGTGCAGTTCGCCGTCTATGTCGGCGCGGTGGCGGTGCTGATTGTGTTCTCGCTGCTCATCACCCGCCCCGGCGACGAGGCGGAGGAAGTCCAACGCCGGCCGCGCTCGCTCGTCACCGGGCTGCTTTGCACGCTGCCGGTCATGGTGGTGCTCACCTACACCGCGGTTTTCGGCGGCAATATCAAACTCACTCCCTGTAAGCCGGGCTTGTCCGTCGCCGACCTCGGTGAGTTGCTTTTCACCAGTCACGCGCCCGCCGTGCTCGCCTTGGCTGTCCTGCTCACCGCAGTGATGATCGGTGCCGCGCTGTTCGCCCGCGAAACGGGAAAGTCCCCAGATGATTCCACCGAGAAATGAATCCCCTCGCCCTCATGCTCACGCTTTCCTCGGTGCTCTTCGCGCTGGGACTGCTCGCCGTGCTCACGCGCCGCAATGCGATCCTCGTGCTGGTCGGCATCGAGCTCATGCTCAACGCCGCGAACATCAATTTCATCGCCTTCTGGGCCTTCGATCCGCCGGCCGCGCACAATGCCGCCGAGCCCGCTCTATCAGGCCCGATGTTCGTGATGTTTTCCATCGCAATCGCCGCCGCGGAAGCCGCGGTGGGCCTGGCCATCATCCTGATGGTCTTCCGCCACACCCGCTCGACCGATCTCAACAAGCTGGATTCGCTCCATGGCTGATAACTACCATCTCCTGCTCTGGTGCGTGCCGCTGCTCCCGCTGCTGGCCGGCGGCATCATTGCTTTCCTGCCTGACAAGCGCGGCCGAATCGCTTCAAAACTCGCGATCGGTGCCTTGTTCGGTTCCTGCCTGCTCGCGTTGGGAGCGTTGATCTGCGTGTTGGCTCCGGGAAACATGCGAATTCCCGCGCCGCTCATCTGGTTTACCTTCGGCGATGTGAGTTTGAAGATCGGCCTGTTGCTCGATCCGATGAGCGCGGCGATGGCGGCGATGGTCACCTTCGTGGCCTTGTGGATCTTCACTTACAGCCTCGGCTACATGCACGATGAGAAACGCTTCGGCCGTTTCTTCGGGTTTCTCTCCTTGTTCTGCGGCGCGATGCTGATGGTGGTGCTTTCCAACAGCCTGCTGCTGCTCTTCATGGCATGGGAGTTGGTGGGCCTCGCGTCCTATCTGTTGATCGGTTTTTACTTTGAAAAACCCTCTGCCGCCGCTGCCGCGCAGAAGGCCTTTATCACCACGCGCATCGGCGACATGGCTTTCTTCCTCGGCATGATCTGGCTATACGGCCACAGCGGCACCCTGATGTTCTACGATGGAGGAAGCGGTTTATTGGAATCCGGCGCGCTTTCATCGCTTGCCGGTGCCACCACCCTCGGCGGACTGACGGTTTCCGCGGCAGCCGCGCTGCTGTTGTTAGTCGGCGCGATGGGTAAATCCGGCCAGGTTCCGCTGCACACGTGGCTTCCCGATGCGATGGAGGGCCCCACCCCGGTTTCCGCGCTCATCCACGCCGCGACGATGGTGGCCGCAGGTGTGTTTCTCGTCGCCCGCACGCATCCGATTTTCGCGCTCGGCGGGGATACCGGTGTCGCCCTGTCCGCCACCGCCTGGGTCGGATCGATCACCGCGCTTTATGCGGCGCTCGTCGCGCTGGCGCAGACCGACATCAAACGCATCCTCGCCTACTCGACGGTATCCCAACTTGGTTTCATGATGATCGCGCTCGGCACCGGCGGTGTGGCGGCGGCGATGTTCCACCTGATCGCCCACGCCTTCTTCAAAGCGCTGCTCTTCCTTTCCGCAGGCTCGGTCATTCACGGCTGCCATGGCGAGCAGGACATCCGGAAGATGGGCGGTCTGCGCGCGGCGATGCCGAAAACATTTCTCACTTATGCCATCGGCATGATGGCGCTGGCGGGTTTTCCCTTCGTCTTCTCCGGTTTCTGGAGCAAGGAGGCGATCCTTCACAGCGCGGAATACTGGCCGGGAG
>JBGSUP010000372.1:0-14593 GCA_041753485.1 Akkermansiaceae bacterium | reverse complement strand
ACCGACCGGTGCTCGGTGGCAATGCCAGCACCGAGATCCGCGTGCCACCGGTCGGTGCCACGCTGTGCAACTTCGCCTATTCGCGGGAAACCGGGTTGATTGAGGAGCTTTTCCTCAACAACCTGCACCGCAATCCGACCTGGTGTCCCGAAGGCTGGAACCTCGAGATGGAATCTCTCGTGCGCAACGAGCCTCATCTCGACTTGTTTCTCAACTGCGCCGTTTGCGATGTGAAGGTCAACGCGGATGCCGACCGGATCACCCTGGTCAAGGCCTACTGCTCGATCGACGAGACCTGGCACGAGTTTGAAGCCTCGTATTACGCCGATTGCTCGGGTGATGGCGTGGTCGGCGCGGTGGCCGGGGCGGCCTTCCGCCATGGCGTTGAGGCGCGTTCCGAATTCAACGAACCGATGTGTCCTGAAGAGGCGAACAGCGACACGATGGGCATGAGCCTGCACATGCACGCGCGCGACGCCGGCCGGCCGATGCCGTTCACGCTGCCCGGGTGGGTGGGCATGGAAATCAACGCCGACGATTTCGGCCCATTCCGGCCGGTCTGCGAGCATTTCTTCCCCGATACCGGCGGGTTCTGGTGGCTCGAATGGGGCGGCGCGCTCGACACCGTGCATGACTCGACGCGGATCAAGGAGGAAGTCCAGCGCATCACCCTGGGGGTCTGGGACTACCTCAAGAACCGCTCGCCACTCGCCGAAAAACTCACCAACTACGAACTCGACTGGATGGGAGCGGTTCCCGGCAAGCGTGAGTCACGCCGCTTTGTCGGCGACCACATCCTGACGATGAACGAGATCGACGAACAGGCACATTTCGAGGATGCCCTGGCCTACGGCGGCTGGGGTTTCGACCACCACCCGCCCGGTGGTTTCCACGACAAGGTGAACCCAAGCACCCACCAGTACCTGCGCGGGCCGCACAACGTGCCGCTGCGCTCGCTCTACTCGCGCAACATCGCCAACCTGTTTTTCGCCGGACGCAACATCAGCACCACCCACTACGCGCTGTCCTCGACGCGCGTCATGCTCACCTGCGCCCAACTCGGCGAGGCGGCCGGCATGGCGGCGAGCCACGCCGTGCGATCACGGCGCGATCCGCGTCAACTCGTCACCGGCGACGCCATCCGCGCGATCCAACGGGATCTGTTTCTAGCAGATCATCACATCCATGCGCTTGAGCTGCCGATAGACAACGACATCGCGCCCGAGGCGGATGTCACGGCGTCGAGCGTCTTCTCCGAGAGTGATTCCGGGACAAGCTGGGGCACCGACCGCCTGCGTGACCGGCGGATGCTGCAACTGCCGGTGACCAGCGCACGGCTGGAAAGCGTTTCCCTGTTGGTCGATGCGGACTGCGATACGGAACTGCGCTACGCGTTCCACCAAGGTCCGGCGAACGGATCGACCTTCCCGGAAGACCAGTTGACCGACAGAGCCATCGAGATTCCCGCCGGGGTGTCCCAATGGGTGGAGTTGACGATCGCCAGCGCTATCCGCCGCCCCGGCTGGCATTTCGTCATCTTCGAGGCGAATCCCAAGCTGGCCATTCACATGACGGAAACCCCGCCCGGAAAGCTATGGTTTTACCCGCGACCGCATGATCCGATCCGGCTGAATCATTTTACCAAGTGGACCTCGCGCACGCTGATGATCGGCATGAAGCGCGCGGTGGATGCCGACGGCGCGGGAGTGGTCGCTCCGGACTGGAACGATCACGCGCGGAATTTCAAGGGCGAGAGCCTGTTTCTCAATTTCTCCCATTGCTGCCGGACCAAGCCCGCGCAGGACGTCTATCAGCCGGCGATGGTGGTCAACGGCCACAGCCGCCCGACGTGCACGCCGAACCTCTGGGTGTCGGCGGCGAGTTCGTTTGCCGAACCCGAATGGATATCCCTGAGCTGGGAAAAACCTCAGGACATCACCGAGGTTCAACTGCTGTTTGACTCGTCGCTGCAATTCCACTTCTGGCAAAGCTGGCAGGGCTATCAACTGCGCGGCATCCCGTCGATCGTGCGTGATTACCGGATCCTCGCCGAACATGCGGACGGCAGCACGACGGTCGTCGCCGAAATCACCGGCAACTATCAGCGCAACCGGCGTCACCGCACGGCCATCGCGGGAGTCAGCCGTTTGCGCGTGGAGATACTCGCCACCAACGGCCTGTCGCGTGCGCAGCTTTATGGCATTCGTGTCATCAAGGGGAATTCCCGCGGCTGAAGACGGCCCATGAACCTGCTGTCGCGGCCAATCCGGCACAGGCGCGCGATCAGGGTTTGTAGGAAATTCCGAGGTGCACCTCTGCGGCTGCCGGAAGTGTCAGCATGCGTTGGTTCGCGGAACCGGCCTCGGCGGCTTTGGCTCCAGCACCATCCACCGTGACCGCGGAGATGGCGGCGGGTAGTTCCAGCATGACCTTCTGATCTTTGTTAGAACGCAGCGTGCATTCAATTCCTTCAGGCGTCCACTGGAGCCGGCGCACTTCGATTTGGCCGCGGCACAGCACGCCTTCAATCGTTCCCGTCGGCCAGGCTGTGGGGAGCGCGGGCAGCAGCTGGAGTTTACCGGGTTCCGAAGCCACCAGCATCTTGATGATCACGGTCGGCATCCCGCCGCTGATGTCCATATTCAACAAGGAGCGATGGTTATGCATCGAGGCAAGGTTGTTGAGCCAATAGCGGTTCACCAGCTGGGTCAGACAGCGGTAGGCCAACTCGCCATCGCCCAGGCTGGTGGCGGCCTGACCGAGTTGCACCAGACCGAACGACATGAAACCGAGCTGGTTTTTCCGCCAGTATTGATCAAGCTTGAACTCGATGCTCTTCCTGAAGGCGGCGCGGATTTCAGGACGGTGCGCGATGTCATCCGGCATGCCGTCATAGAGCGGATAGAGTTGGGAGGAATGGCGGTGGCTGTCGTTGTTCTCAAGCAGCGGGGTCAGCCATTCCTTGATGATGCCGCGCTCGTCCACCATGTAGTCCGGCATTTTGTCCAGCATCTGCTGCCAGCGCGGGATTTTGTCCTGGTTGCGGCCGAGTTCACGCGAGGCGGCGATGGTATTGCGCAGGAGTTCCCTGGCCACCGCCACATCCATGGTGGCGTTGAACGTTCCCTGGGACTTCGAGTTTCCCGGATTGTTTTCCGGCGACTGGGTCGGTGAGAAGATCCATTTCCCATCAGGTCCCTCGTAGAGATAATCCTCGAAGAACAGGGTCGCCTTTTCCATGAACGGCAGCGCGTGTTCGGCGAGAAACTTGCGGTCACCGGTATAGAGATAGTAGTCATGGAAAAAGTGGGCCGCCCAGCCGGCACCGCCGACCCAGAAGCCGCCGGCGAAATTCGGGGCCAGGGCGTTGTTGAAGCCATGCGTTGAAGTGCGGGACGGCAGCACGATGCCGCGCGCGCCGAACAGGTGTTTCGCATTGATTTCGAGCCACGGCACGAGCGACTCGACGTAGGTGGTGTAGGCAAGCGTCAGTTCGGGCATGTTGCCCATCAGGTTGGCAGCGATCGCGGAAGGGACGTTGCCATTGTGCGTGTAATCACTGGCCCAGCCCGGGACATAAGTGCCGCCCCAAATTCCCTGCAGGTTCGGCGGCAGGCTGCCTGTGCTGCAGATGATGTTGTATCTTCCGGCGTCGAATTGCTTTTCGACCAGCGCGCGATTGGGTTTTTCGTAAGTTGATTCCGCGATCAATTCTTCGGTGGTCCGCTGATGGTCGGCTCCGCCACCGAGGTCGAGACGCGCCCGGTTGAAGAGCGTGCCGTGCAGCTTGGCGTGACGCTGAAGCAGTTGGTTGTAATCGGCGGGAAGCTTCGCGAGTGAAGCCTCCATGTCCTTCATGACCGGTTTGTCCGGATCGTAAACAGGCCTGAGGTCCACGAAGACCAGGATGCGGTCGGCCCCTTTGACTTCCAGGATGCCGTTAGCCTGCGCCGCGGTCGTTCCACCCGCAGTGATCACCCGCGCGAAGCCTTCCAACAAATGGATGCTTCCCGGATAGGCCTTGGGGTAGAGATTGCGATACGTCAGGGAGGTTTCGCTGGCCGTGCTTTTGATGTCTGAAACGTATTCCTTGAACGCCGCCGCGGAGCTCTTCGCAACATCGCTGTCGCTGTTGAATTCATCGCTTTGCTCCCGTGGCTCGAGCGCAAGCCGGCAATCAAGGCTGCCGGGTTTTGATCCGGTGATCGCCAGCACCGCCACCCCGTCCGCACGGGAAACGAACATCCTGCGCTCGAAGATGCCGCGGTCGTCCGCCCAGCGGACGGCGGTCTCGCCGGTTTGGAAATCAACCGAACGGCTGTAGTCGCGCACTTCTCCCTGATTGGTGCCGCCGATGCTGAGATCGAATGCCGGCACGAAATTATCAGGATACATGAACCCTTTCTGCCCTGACAGGGAAAACTGGAGTTTGGTCGCTTGTTGATAGAGACCGCGATCAATCAGGTTTCGGATTTCAAACAAACGCGCCGACTGATCGTTCGGCATCGTTGGCGCGCCCATCGGCATGAAGAGGCGTTCATGCGTGAAGATGACGCGCTCGTTCAAGGGCCGGCTGAGCACGTTGATTCCGATGGTGCCGTTTCCGGAAAGCAATCCCTCCTCCCATATCTTTGCGGGTTGGGAACTCACAAATCCACGTTCCGGCACCGGCAGGGATGCGGAACTGGCCAGATGACTTGCAGCAAGGAGCATGACGATGGTTCTCATTGGTTTGGATGATTCAGCAGATGGATGGTTCCGTGCAGCACGCGGTCTGCGATTTTCAACTCGTAGCACTGGGTGGGCGCGAGGTCGGGGATCTCAATGGTCAGGGTGCGCCCATCGGGGCTTCGTTTCACTCCGGTAATGGAAAGCGGGTGTTCGTCGTAGTGTTTCGAGCCGTAGTTTTTCGTGCGTTTGAGCGACCAGACTTTCATCGCGCAGTCACCGGGCCCGACTGGATCGCTGAAAGTCACACTCAGCGCGCCCTCCAAAGCGTGAACCACCAGCGGCACCCTGGCGGGGCTCGCACCGCGGCGGATGCGGTGGAAACCGCCGGGGGTGATGGCATTGCCGGCCCATGCATACATGCCGCATGTGTAGAGCGCGCCATCGGCGGCAAAGCGGCCGCGCATGATGCCGGTGGCGAAAGCGGGCATCGGCAGTTCGCACACCGCACCCTGCCAGGTTCCCTTGGTTTCCTCGTGAGGCACGATGTAGGCGCGCCCGGTTCCGTAGCTAAGATTGAGCAGGCTGCCACCCAGATTTCCCCAGGCGTTCTTCGGCACCCAGACTAGTTCGGCGGGACTGCGGTCCATGGCGTTGGTGATCCAGACCATGGGTTGTTCCATCGCGGAATCCGACGGGTCCGTGACACTGGTGTAGCCGAACAGGTTGCCGTAGTAGCCGCCGGGTTTCACGCGGTTGATGCGGTTCTTCGGCGTCCAGAAGCCCTCCTGATCCGTGACGAAAAAGGTGCCGTCGTCATTGACGCATACCCCGTTGGCAGCGCGGAAGCCGGTGGCAAGAATCTCCGTCTTCGCCCCATCCGCGCTGACCTTCAGCAGGGTGCCGTGCTGCGGAACCACACTGTCGAGCGCGTGCCGGCCGGACTTGGCATAGTAGAAATTTCCCGCGGCATCGGTCTGCAAGCCCATGGCAAACTCGTGGAAGTGTTCGGTGACCTGCGCGTCATTGTTGAAACACCCGATGAAATCCGTTTCGCCGTCACCATTCAGATCGACCAGTTTCGCAAGCTGGTCGCGGCACAACACGAAGAGTTCGTCGCCACGGAACTTCACGCCGAGCGGTTGGAACAAGCCGCTGGCAATGCGCCGCCAGGTGAGCTTGGCCGGAGCCTTTTCCATCACTCCCTCCACGCGCCAGACATCGCCGTTCCACATGGCGACGACGGCGGCCCTGCCATCCGGCGTGAAATCGAAACCGCCGGGCCGCAGCCAGCTTTGCCAGGGATTTTCGAGCGGCAGCGGGAACTCGTCGGCGATGAATGGCGCAGCCGGATCTCCATGCACCGAGGTCGTGGTGACCGTCTGCGGCCACCGCGCCGGACCGCCCTGTGTTAGCAATGTTAGATCGAATGATGCCGTCACGGTTTTGGCCAATTCATCCAAAGCCCGGGGATCGGCGCGGGAGATGAACAGGCGGGACTTCGCCCCCGATGGCAGCGTTGCGAACCAGTAGCCGCCTTCCTTGACGATGTCGCCGTCGCCATAAAGAGCCACACTCACCTCCACCGGTGCCACGCGCAACCGCAGCGGAGATTTTGATTCGGCAACGTTCAAGGTGCGGACAAACACCGGCGTCGTGGCGTGATCAAGCCACGACGGCGACTCCAGCACGCGCGTCCCGTGGATGCTCGCGGCGATCACGGTCGATCCGCCATGCGAGTAAAGCCCCTCAAAACGCAAGCCGGGCACGGGGCCGTATTTTTTCCCATCCTTCGCCGCGGCACGCGGATCGGCAAAGCCGCCAAGGCTCCATCCCGGCTCCACGGGTAAAGTGAAATGCCGCTCGCCCGTCAGGCCGGTGTGCGTGCCGTGGCTGCCATCAAGGGCAATGCCCTTCCAGTCAACAAAACCACCCGTGGTGGCTGCGGCGACGCGCATCGTATCGTGTTCGTAAACCATCCACGCGCGGCCCTTCGTCACGCCGCCGGGGCCATCGTCGAGGCGCACGGCGATCGCTTTCTGCGCGATGTTGCCCGGAGCGACCCCCAATGTCCAAAACAGCGTATTACCGAGTTCCATGCGCTGATAGGGTGGCGTCGAGGTGTCCGCTTTCTCCTCCACGCCGCGGGCGAGGCCGCGCGGCAGTGATGCGAGATCGATCGTGGATAACTGCGAGGGATTGTGAGGACGCAGGAACGCCTCGCGGATGTAATGGATGACCGCGTATTTCTGCGCGGTGGTGTATTGCGGCTGCGCCACCATCTGGCCGTAGCCGCGGGTGAGCGTGAGATACATCGAATGGGGATCCGAGCCGTTCTTGAACTCGCCTTCGGAAAACCGCAGCGCCGTGGGCAGCGATCCCGGCTGTTCGGTCGTGCCGTGGCAAATCACACAAAAGTTCTGATAGATTTTTTTCCCCTCCGCAAACGTCCTCTTGTTCCAACCCGCCACGATCTCGGTGTGATCGCTGCGCTCCAGCGCCTGCACCCAGCCGCGGCCGCCTTCGACGACGGGTTTCCCGCCGCGGTCTGCCAGAGACGGAAGCTCCTCAGGTCCACGAACGAGTTTCCCGTCACTCCACACCCGCAGCACCGGCGCACTTTTCGCCGGATGCTCCACGGCGATGTCGTGAACTCCATTCTTTTCAAAAGACAGCACCAGATCCCCGGTCAGCTTCACCGTGGAAGCACCCTCAAGATGAAGACGATAATC
This sequence comes from Akkermansiaceae bacterium, assembly GCA_041753485.1. Classification (GTDB taxonomy): domain Bacteria; phylum Verrucomicrobiota; class Verrucomicrobiia; order Verrucomicrobiales; family Akkermansiaceae; genus Luteolibacter. The sequence continues at coordinate 7,193 of JBGSUP010000372.1, read as the reverse complement.
CGCCGGCCAAACGGGAGCGTCGAGGGGCATCGCATCGCGAGGCATTGCGGAAATGATGCCGGGCAACAGGGCGAAAACCAGAAGTCGGATGAACATGGAAAAATGGCGGATTCAGGAGCTGCGGTCCTTTTTCAAAACAGGAAAACGATTCATGTGACTGACAGGCGTGTGTTTCATCGCGCTATCTAAGAATGAAGTAGAGAACGCCCACCACGGCCACAAGAATGAGGGTGACGACGCGCGGATCACTGAAACCCTGAATATTACCCTTCAGGAAGGCAAGCGGGTGATCCCAACAGCCTTTGGCGACTTGCGCGGCGTTCATGGCAGGTGTCAGCAGGCTGGTAATTACATAAATCATCACACACACCGCGGCGATCACAGGTCCGACCAGCATGAAAGGAATTCCCAATCCCTGCACCGGATCGGTCACGAGGCCGGAAAACCCTTCATTCGCCCGGCCGCCCAGCAGCCATTTTCCGATGCCGGGCATGTCCAGCACGAAGTAGATTCCACCGATGATGGTGCCGGCGTAAAGCGTCGTCATCGCCGCCTGCCAGGTGCCGCGTTTCCACAGCACGCCGAGCACGAACACGGTGGTCACCGCCGGCGCGAAGGTCATTGGAATCTTGTTGATGGCTTCGAAGATGGTGCCGAACTGGTCGCCTTGCGTGGACCAGAGCATCGCCAGCAGCATGATCGCCCCCGTGGCGATCCGGCCAATGGTGACCACGCGCGCATCGGGTGTTTCCGGCCGGTGACGTTTCACGAGATCCAGCGAAATGATGGTGGCGCAACTGTTCAACGCCGCGGCCATGCAACTCATCAGCGCCGCGGCCATGCAGGCTGCGAGCAAGCCCTTGAGCCCGACTGGCACGAGGTGATTGATCAGCATCGGCAGCATCGTGTTGTAGTCGGGCGTGTTCGTGCCCTCGACGTTCGCGAGATGAAACGCGCCCTTCTGCCAGAGCACGTATCCGATGATGCCCGGAAACACCATGAGGAACACGGGCGTGATCTTCAGAAACCCGGCGAACAACGCGCCGTTCTGGCCGGCCTTCAGGTTTTTCGCCCCGAGCACCCGCTGGACGTGGGTCTGATCGGCACACCAATACCAGATGCCCAGGATCGGATAGCCCAGCAGCACGCCGAGCCACGAGAATTCACTCAGATGTCCCTTGGCATTCACCACCGGGTGGAGCATGTGCAGTTGATCCGGCCGGACGGCGGACTTGAACGACGCCAGATCATTCACCCCCACCGATGGCAGGGCTTGCAGCCCGAGCACGGTGACGAGGATCGCGCCCCCCAGCAGCAGACAAACCTGGATGTTCTCAGTCATCACCACCGCCTTCAGGCCGCCCAGCGCGGTGTAGGTCACGGTGAACAGGGACAGCACGATGATGGTGGCATACATTGGCACGCCGAGGAAACTTTCGAACACCTTGGCCGCCGCAAACAAGCTGATGCCGATGTGAATCAGCAGTGCCCCGAGCAGGCCGATGACGGCAAGAAAGGTCCGGGCGGAAGGGCAATACCGGCGTTCCATGAACTCCGGCAGCGTTTTCACTCCGGAGTTGATATAGAACGGCGCGAAAATGAGCGCCAGCAGGATCAGGGTGAAACATGCCATCCACTCGAAATTGCCGATGACAAGCCCCTCCTTCGCGCCTCCGGCGGCCAGGCCCACCAGATGGATCGTCGAAATGTTCGAGGTGAAAATCGCCGCGCCCACCGTGAACCAGTTCAATGAGTGGCCGGCCAGGAAGTATTGGTCGGAATTCGCGTTGCGACGATAGCCGATCCAAATGCCGAACCCGGTGATGCCAAGCAGGTAGATGGCGATCACCGCCACATCGATCAGGGATACGTTCATGGTGTTTTCAGAGACTGTCGATTTGGCTCCAAGCCTTCAAGGACGGATCCTCGTCGGGTGGAAATCAAGACGCGTCAGGGAGGGGTTCGGGGTTCGAGGCTGAACCTGAGAGTGGTCGTGTTCTCAGTCCTGAGCCAGACAATCAAGTCCGTGCCCTCCAAGGTCGGCCGATGGCCGAAGCGGAAGTCTTTCCCTTGCGCAATGGCTTTCCCATCGAGCGTCAGAGTCACATCCGCAGCGCCCCAGTTTTTCACAACGAACGCGGGGTTGAGCACGGGCGACTGCGAGCTGCCCGCAAGCGTGAAAGCCAGTGTGGGCGGCGTGCCAGCCGGCTTGCACTTCAATTCGTAGGCCCGCTGATTCCGGTTGTAGCCGAGACTCTCAAAAGTGTCCCCGCTTGGATTCAACACCGGCGGAAAGTTCCACGAGCGCGCCAAGGTCACAAGTGTCGTCACCGGTTGGTCGGTCATGCCATAAAGGTTGCGGGCGCAGAGGGTGGTGTCATCCACCTTGTGCTTGACCGGAAACAAGGTGCCCAGGCAGGACGAGCTGGGGCGGTCCGGAGCGCCGGCGACGCAACCGTCGTTGGGCAATTGCGCCACCGGCCAATGGTTCCAACACGGAAAAAACGTCCAGGGCGGAGCGCCGAAGGAAAAGGGCTTCCAGCTCGAACCCGTTTCCCCGATGACATAATGCCGGTTGCGCGCCTTGAGGTTGACTACCTGGATGTTGGCGTCGGGCAAGCTCCTGATCGCCCTGCCGTAAGGACGGTCCCATATATAACTGCCGGTCTCACCCTCCATGTTCAGGAGGGTGGCCGCCTCGGGCTCGAGATTGTCCTGCGGCCGTGTGCCCGGTTGGTTGAGCGTCTGCGTCTGCTGAAACTCCATTTTGGCGGCGAACTTGCCATGGACCAGCTGATAGCGCACGCTCACACCGTCCGGATAGATATAATAGTATTCATCAGTCCAGTCGCCCCAGCCGGTGTCAGGATCCACGTTGGCCGATTCGTAGCGGATGTCGGGACTGGCCGTGCGCCAGTGAACGACCACGCGGGCGGGGGTGTTCTCGATGATCCGGACATTCGAATAGCGGCACTGTTTGTCGGACATGGCTTCACAACAACCCCATGAGTTGCTTGTCTCGGCACCCTGGTCCGCCACGCACACGCCGTTCTCCGCCACCCAATAGGGAATGTAGCCGGTGCCCCGCCAGAAGATCAGCTTGGTCGGAGAGGTGTCGAACTGCACCACGATGTCCGGATGGTCGGCGACGCGCCAGAGGCGATCCCATTCCGGGCAATACTTCAGCCGGGTGTAATAGGCGCCGAACCGCCCCGCTCCCTCGGGACCGGTGGGGATGCGCCGATACTGCAACGGTTGGAGATTTGCCGGTCGCTTCGCCGCATGAGCCGCCTTGATTTCATCCGCCGACATGGCGCGGTTGCAAATCCGCACTTCGTCGATCAAGCCGTCGAGGATCATGTTGGACAAAAACGTCTTGCTCGGCTTGCGCTCGGTCAACGCAGGAAACTGCTTGCGGTGCGACCGGCCGATGAGCAGGTCGATGCCCTCGGCGGCAGTGAAATTTCCTTTGGTTTCGATCCGTCCGGCGGGCTGGCCATCGACGTAAAGCGTGAAACCCACGGCCGGATCGAACGTGCCCGCGACGTGCGACCATCGCAACAGCGGCACCGCCTCCTTCGAATTGCAGCCCTGCCATTTCCCGTCCACGGCGGCGTGAAAACCGACCTGCCCCAGATGATTCAGGCCGAGGAAAAAGCCCGCGCGGTCATCCTGGTTGTGATCCACGATGCCGGTCCAGGCCCACGAATACTCCTGCGGAGCAATCCAGGCCTCGACGGTCAGCGCCGGGCCGAAACCCGGCAGTTCCCCGGCAGCATGAACCAAGCCTGAGGTGAAGCCGTCGAATTTCAGAGCGTCACCGCGCACTCCGGGCACGACCTCTAGCGCCCCCTGCCGCGCTGTCGGCCGTCCGCTGACCTGCTCAACCACGCCGGTTCGGTGCGGTTCGTCGAAGGTCCAATTGCCGGCGACGGACTGAGTGTCATCCGCTCTGAGCAGGCTGCATGGAGCGAACAACAGGGCAAGGCGGGTAACGGATAGACGGGTCATGCGGATTCTCCGGTTCTCTGCGCTCCACACTGCAGGCGGTTTGATTGCATCCTGCTTTTCGCGTGATTTTGAATCGATGAATGAAGAGTTATCATTTCGCGGCAGCCTTGAGTTCCGCGAAGCGGGCGCGCATCCCGGCAAGCCGCGTGGCCTGCGCGGGATCTTTGGCGAGGTCGTTTTCCTCGAAGGGATCCTCCGCGACGTGAAAAAGCTGCTCCAGCTTGAAATCGGGCCAGTAGAAATACTTCCAATCCTTGCGCACCAGCGCCTCGGAAGCGGGAATGAAATCCACCCTTCCGATCACCGCGTGCTCATAGAAAAACTCCGAGCGCCATGCCGGTTTCTCCGCCGCGAGATAAAGCGGCGCAAGGTCGCGGCCCTGCATGGTGGCGGGTGCCTTGATCCCGGTGGCGGCGAGGATGGTGGGCGCGAGATCCACGTTGAGCGTGAAGTCGTCATTCGTGCCGCCACGGTTCGCCGCGGGCATCCGCGGGTCGCGGACGATGAGCGGCACGCGGATGCTTTCCTGATGCGGATACCACTTGTCCGCGAGGCCGTGCTCGCCGTGGAAGTAGCCGTTGTCGCCGATGAAGATGACGAGCGTGTTGTCGAGCACTCCCTGCCTTTTCAACTCCTCAAGCACGCGTCCGCAGGTGGCGTCCACCTCGGTGGCGAGGCGGTAGTAGTTTTTCATCATCTCCTGGTATTTCTCCGGTGTGTCGAAGCGCCAATGCCAGCGCACCCGGCTCTCGTTCTTCTCATTGGCGATGAAGGGCGGCAGCTTGCGGAACGCCTCGTCGGTGGCGGTTTTGGGCACGGGGATGGACACATCCTGATAGAGCGCCATGCTTTGCGGCTGCGGCAGGAATTGGTTGGGGTTGTTGTCCTCGGCGTGGGTGGCGAAAAAGGCGAGTGTGAGGCAGAATGGCTTGTCCGCCGGGCGCTGCTTGAGAAACTCCAGCGCGTCGTTCTCGTTCTTCCTGGTGACGTGAATGCTTGTCCCGTCCGGCTGCTTGATCCAATGCGTGCCGTAGTAGGCGCGGCCGAAGTCGAAGTTCTCCGCCGGGAACTTGCCGTTGTGCCACTTGCCGATGTGCCCGACGAAATAGCCATTGGTTCGCAGCAAGCCGGGATAGGTTTCCGCCCATGGCGTCTTGAACGCCTGCATCGCCGTATTTCCGTGCCGCGACATCCACTGCCCGGTGAACAAGCTGGCCCGGCTCACCCCGCAGATGGCGGTGGTGACGCAGTTTTGCGTGAAGCGCAGCCCCTCCCTGGACAAGCGGTCGAGATTCGGCGTTTGCACCACCGGATTCCCCGCGCAACCGAGCGTGTCGAAGCGCCAGTCGTCGGCGTAAAGGACGACCACGTTCATCGGCCCGGCGGCATGGGAGGTCACTGGCATGAACAAGCCGCAGGCAGCGGCCACGATGCCGGGGATTCTGCAAGGGCGGACATTCATGGGAAGAGACCTGGGAGGTCCGTTTTCAGGACGTCTGCAAGCAATACGCGCGCGCCTTGGGCTTCTTTCCCAAAGTTGGGTGATTTCTTGTGCACCGCGATCGTTTCAAACGGTTTCCGGCACAGGCCTTGGATTTCGGGTGGGCGCTGTGCGGGGAGGGCGAAGCCGAGTTGGTCGAGTATGAGCTGGTGGGGTCGTGGAAAAGGATGTCGTAAGCGGCGCCTAAAAGTCCTGCCCAGCGGTCCTTGAGGTGGCTGAAGAGTTTTTTCGACGTTCTAACAGTCGGTCGTGGCGGTGGAAGAGGGTGTTGATGGCCGCGAGTTGGAAGTCGTCGTGGAGCAGGTCGGCCATGGCGCTGCGGTCGAACCAAGAGCAGTGGAGGTTCCACTCACTGCCGGGGGCAAGCAGCCGATAAACAACGAGGGTTTTGAGCTCCTTGAGCCAGCGCGTGCCTCTTTGGGAGTCGGGCAGGAGCGGTTGCCAGAGGGCATCGCGACCGAGGCGATGCCGGATTTCCCGTGCGAACCGGCAGCCATCCCGTTGGCGCGGGCGCGCCGGTTCGATAGACGAGGGGTGGATTGCCCACCTGCAACGCGGCGGTTTTCCACGACAAACACCGCCTGGTCTGTCGGATCGACGGCAAAACGCTTGAGATCGCCCAGTTGAGATACCACGATGGCGAATGAATGCGCGGACCAGCAATCCAGCCAAAACCCAGCGAGCACCCATGAAACTCGTCGCCCTTCTGCTCGCGCTCCCGGGCTTGGCTGCTTGTGAGCCGTCGAAGACACCCATGACCCACTCCGGTCACCCCCGCGCCGCTGCGGCCGAGGCGCTGGTCCGCCCGGCGCTTGAGCGCGATCTCAAGGCAGCCGGTCTGGAATTCGGCGCGCCGGTCTTCATCCGCGCCTTCAAGCAGGAGCGCCTGCTCGAACTCTTCGTCCAGAACCGCCGATCCGGGAAATTCGAACTCTTCCGCAGCTACCCGATCGCCGCCGCCTCCGGAAGTCTGGGCCCAAAACTCACCGAGGGCGATGGCCAGGTGCCCGAGGGCTTCTATTTTGTGCCCCCGTCCGCGATGAAACCGGAGAGTCGGTATCATCTGGCTTTCAATATCGGTTATCCCAACGAGTACGACCGTTTTCATGGCCGGACGGGGACGTTGATCATGGTGCATGGGAACCGGGTATCGATCGGCTGTCTGGCGATGACGGACGCGAGGATCGAGGAAATTTTCACGCTGTGCGCGGCGGCGCACGCGGGAGGCCAGCGTTTTTTCCGGGTGCACGTTTTTCCCTTCCGCATGACGGAGGAGCGGATGAAGCGCGCCGCCGGGTCCGAATGGGAGGGGTTCTGGAAAAACCTCAAGGAAGGCCATGATCGTTTCGAGAAAACCCGCATTCCGCCGGAGGTCACGGTGGGCGACGGGCGCTATCGGTTCGGCGAGTGACTCCGGTTTCCGGAAACGGCGTGGCTTCGCCCGGATGTCCGGGAGCGGGAGATCACTCGTCTTCAATCAGAAGCCGCCGGGGACGCAGCAGGGGGATGGATTCCTCAAGGTCTCCCAGATCGAGACTGTCGAGCACGTTGGTGCGTCGGCGGACCAGGCCGCTTTGCCCGCCAGTGGTCGCAAAACTGGGCAACTCGGTGTGGTAGGGGTCGTCGCCAAGCAGAACAGGGGCTTTCGGCCGGACGGGCACGGCGTCGAGCGCGGGCAGGT
>JBGSUP010000371.1:0-4660 GCA_041753485.1 Akkermansiaceae bacterium | reverse complement strand
GATCCGCCGCGCATTCTCGGCTGGGACGCCGCCGGAACAGTCGAGGCCGTGGGCGCGGAGGTCCGCGGGTTCTCTCCCGGCGATGAGGTGTATTATGCGGGCGATCTCACCCGGCCGGGATGCAATGCGGAGTTCCAAGCGGTCGACTCGCGGTTGGTCGCACACAAGCCCGCGTCCTGGTCGTTTGCGGAAGCCGCCGCCATTCCGCTGGTAGGGCTCACCGCATGGGAATTGCTGTTCGAGCGCATGGCTGTCGATCCGGATGGAGAAGATGCTGGAAAACCGCTGCTGATCATCAACGGCGCGGGTGGTGTCGGTTCGGCGCTCATCCCCATCGCACGCAGCGCCGGGCTCACCGTGATCGCCACCGCCTCGCGGCCGGAAACGCGGGCCTGGTGCCTGTCGCTCGGGGCCCGTCATGTGATCAACCATCGCGAAGCGCTGCGGCCGCAGGCGGAAGCGCTTGGTATCAACGGCTTTGCCTACATCGCCAATCTATCCAATACCGAGGCCTACTGGGAAACGACCGCCGATCTCATCGCGCCCTTCGGCACCCTTGGGCTCATTGTCGAGCCGCGCGAGAAACTCCACCTCGGCGATCCGCTCAAAGCCAAGTGCGTGCGCATCGCCTGGGAATTCATGGCCGCAAGGGCGAAGTTCCAGTCCCCCGACATGCATCTCCAAGGCCAGTATCTCGCGGCCATCGCCGCACGCTGCGATGCCGAAACTTTTCCAAAGATCCATACCCGCGTCCTCGACGGGCTCACCGCGGCAAACCTCCGCGAGGCCCATGCCGCGATGGAACAGGGAACCGCCTGCGGAAAATGGGTGCTTGCGGCATCATGCTGACACGCGCTGGCGGGCTTGCGGATTCGCGAAGCCCCGTCTAGCGTCCCGCATGGCCATCGAGAACTTCGCGGAATTTTCCCCGCAGATCCATGCGAGCGCGTTCATCGCCGCCAGCGCCGACGTGATCGGCCGGGTGACGCTGCATGAGGAAACCAGCATTTGGTATCACGCCACCTTGCGCGGCGACATCAACGAGATCGTGATCGGTCCGCGCTCGAACATTCAGGACAACGCCGTCATCCACCTCGCCGATGACTACGGGTGTTATGTCGGCGAGTATGTGACGGTCGGCCACTCGGCCATCCTCCATGCCTGCACCGTCAAGGACGAGGTGCTGGTGGGCATGGGTTCGATCATTCTCGACGGTGCGGTGATCGGCGAGCGCTCGATCATCGGCGCGGGCGCGCTGGTCACCGGCGGCACGGTCATTCCGCCGGGATCGCTCGTCCTCGGATCACCTGCCAAGGTCGTGCGCACGCTCACGCTCGACGAGCAGGCCAAGGTGAAACACTGGGCGGAGAAGTATGTGAAAGGTTCGCGCAGATTCCTCCAAAGCCGAGCGGCAGGCGCTGGACCGGCGGAATGAGCGGGTGGATTCCGCGGCGGCAGGAGATTCCACCCACGTTTTTTCATTTCCCGATGCGCCTGTCACTGCTTTGCTGCGCTTGTCCATGGCCGCGCCCAGCAAGTCCACCCATCAGGAGCATCCGCTCGCCAACATCCTGATCAATGTTTTGATTCCGGTGCTCGCCTTGAGTTACCTGAGCAAGGATCCGGAATTCCAGCAGGCGATCGGCAAGGCGGTGAAGCCCTGGCACATCGGTCCGTTGAAGGCGCTCCTCGTCGCACTTGTCCCTCCGATTGGCTATGGCATCTGGCATTTCGTCAAAACCCGCAGAGCCAATTTCTTCTCGGCGCTCGGCTTCATTTCCGTGCTGCTCACCGGCGGCCTCACGCTTTTCCTCTGGAACGGCGATGGCACCGTCAAACCCAACGCCGATGTGCTCTTCGGCCTCAAGGAAGCCTCCATCCCGCTGATTCTTGGCATTGCCGTGATCGGCTCGCACTTCACCTCCAGCCCGCTGCTGCGCGTCTTCCTCTACAGCGATTCGTTTTTCGACATTCCAAAAATCGAGCGCCGGGTGGAGGAAACCCAAAGTCAGGAGACCTATCAGAAAATCCTGTTCCAGGCCACCCTGCTTTTCGCCACTTCGTTCTTCATCAGCACGCTGTTGAATTTCGGCCTCGCCCTCTATTTCCTCGGCGATCTCGACCACGCCGCCGCCAATGCCCGCGAACTTTACAACGAACGCGTCGCCAAGCTCACCGGCTGGGGCTTCGCGGTGATCGGCGTGCCCATCCTCGCCTTCCTCTTCTTCACCCTGCGCCGCCTGCTCAAAAGTCTCGGCACACTCACTGGCTTCAAGGACGAGGAACTCCTGCTTCCGCGATAGCCCATGGCTGTGAAACTGGAAATCGTGATGCCCGGCGAAAAACTCGAATTTGCCGGCGTGAAATCCGTCGTGCTGCAAACGACCGACGGCGAGGTGGGGATTCTTCCGGGACACCTGCCGATGCTCGTCCTGGTGGATGTCGGTCTGCTGCGCGTCGCCACGGCGGATGGACCGCTGTGCTTCGTGACCGGCCAGGGTGTGGCACGCGTCATTGACGACCACGTGAACATCCTGCTCCACGATCTGATCGCGGAGGGCGACATCCGTGAGGAGGACGCCTTGCGCAGCTACGAAAACCTGTCGAAGGGCATCGCGGCACAGGCATGGATGGGCGGCACCGAAGGTCATGAGGAGCGCTTGCGCGAACTCCGTTTCGCGGAGGCCCAGCTCGCGCTGGCGGGTCTCAAGCCACCTCTCTGAACGCGGTCATCCCATCCTTTGCAACAAGGTGGCGATGATCAGCTCCGCAGCCTGCACATCGGTGAAATGATCGGTATTGAGCAGCAAATCGTAACCTAACGGATCATCAATATCCTTCCTGAACACGCGCTTGATATAACGCCGCCGCGCGGCATCGGTCCGGCGGACTTTATCCAGCGCTTCCGGCCGACTGAGCCCCTCGCATTTGGCCACGTGATGGACGCGGATGGATTCGGATCCGATCAGTCGGACGTGCACCGACCACCGGATGTCCGCTGTGATGAAATTGCCGCCCCTGCCGATGATCACCGTGTTTCCCGCCTCGGCCAGACGACGGATCGTTTCAGCAGTCTTCACCCGCATGTTGTAAACACCGGGATGCAGGCCGAGGATCTCGCCGATGATGGAGCGGATCTCCTCCGGTGCGCGGTCCTCGTGGAAGAACTCCGCCGTCCGCTCCGGCAGGCGGTGTTCCTCGATGATGTGCTGGAGGAGATTCTGATTGAAGAGCGTCCAGGGAAGCCCTTTGGGAATCGAAGGGCTGGCGGTCAGACGCTTGACCAGAGTCTCGGCGATCAAGCGCCCGCGGGCACCCGAGGCCCTTGAAATGGTGATGACGGGACCGCGCTCCTTCTCAGCGCCTTCCCCACGTCTTTTCGCGACGATGGAGGAGTGCAGATAAGTCTGGCATGATTCCACCAGGTGCTCGTGATTCATGGCTGCCAGGTTGCTCCTTGAGACTCGCACGCGGCGCGCCCCGGGTCAACCAGGCATGCTGCGCGGCAACAGGAGATCAGTCCACCAGGTTATCAACACGCTGCGCGAGCTCGATGTCGAGATTGGTCACTCCGCCCGCATCGTGGGTGGTGAGCTTCAAGCTGACCTTGGTGTGGCGGATGGTGATGTCCGGATGGTGCTGCGCCTCTTCCGCGATCTCCGCCAGGTCATTCACGAAATCGATCGCGTCGGTGAATTCCTCGAACTCGACAGTCCGTGTGATTGCGTTTTTTTCGTATTCCCACTCGGGGCATTTCTTCAATGCGGTGGTGAGGTCGTCGGCTTCGAGCAAATCGGACATAGGGAAGGTGAAGGGAGGTTCGGGAGAAGACTGCGGCGTTCGATTTGCGATTGGCAAGCCCCTTTCCATGCTTATTTTCAAGCAGCGTGAAATCCATCCGGAAACGACCGGTGGAAGCGGCTGGTTCGAATGCGGGAGCATGCCGGTCACGGTGCCGAAAGGCGCAGGCGGAAGAACCGATCCTCGTCGCTGGCGGGTGCGCTGAGAGTGCGCCATACCGCAGAGGCCGGGAAAAGCGGCGCGTTTTCCGGCACGTCCCAAAGCGACCATGTCTGGAAATCGGTGCTGGTCTCGACCAGCACCGAGCGGTTCGCCGGATGGCGGAAAGCCAGCGAAAACAGCGTTTCTCCCGCCGTGACTAGCGGCATGTAGGGTGGATTGTTGAGTTGCGGATTTTCCCCGAGTAGGAACTCCAGGTCGTTTTTCTGGCCGTCACCATCGGGGTTTGCCGTGGGTTGGGCATCCGGGTGGCTGGTGGAGTTGAAATGCGTCATCTGCCACTGGGTGAAGGTTTCCCGCGAGGGCAAGGCAGTGGTGATCCAGTCGGTGATGAGCTGCTCCGCCACCAGGTCGCGCTCACTGGTGGCCAGCGGGGGCATGCGCTGGACGCCGGCGGAGCCTTGCAGGCGTTTCAGAACTATTGAGCGCCCGATGTCGTCGGGCACGCACCAGCGGTTGTCAGGATCGCCGCCGTCGTTGACGAGCAGGCCGTTGATGAGCCAGGCAGCATCGGTGGGGGTGGCCGAGCGGGCATCCCAGAAGCCGTTCGAAGCGCCACCGGGCTGGTGGCATTGGGCGCAGTTCGCCTCAAGGTAGGAGCGCACACGCCACTCGAGCGACGCGCCGGTGTCGCCGGCCG
>JBGSUP010000370.1:0-5453 GCA_041753485.1 Akkermansiaceae bacterium | reverse complement strand
GGCAAATCCAAGCGACTCTGGACCACCGACAATCCGGACACGCTCCGCATGGAGTTCAAGAACGACGCCACCGCCTTCAACGGCGAGAAAAAAGTCAGTTTTGAGAACAAGGGCCGCTTCAACAACGCCATCAGCACGCTGATCTACGGCATGCTCGAAAAACAAGGCGTCCCCACCCACTTCATCCGCGAGATCGATGAGACCAGCGTCGAGGTCAAAAAGGTCGAGATCCTGATGGTGGAGGTGATCGTCCGCAACATCGCCGCCGGCAGCTTCTGTAAACGCACCGGCATGAGCGAAGGCCACGTCTTTTCCCAACCCATCGTCGAATTTTCCTACAAGGACGACGCCCTCGGCGATCCGCTGATCAACGACGACTACATCCGTGAAATGAAGCTCGCCACGCCCGAAGACCTTGCCTTCCTGCGCAAGTCCGCCCTCAAGGTGAACGACCTGCTTTGCGAGTTCTTCGCCAAGTGCGGCCTCAGGCTGGTGGACTTCAAACTCGAATACGGCCGCCTCGTTTCCGATCCCTCGGTCATCGTGCTCGCCGATGAAATCAGCCCTGACGGCTGCCGCCTCTGGGACCTCGAGACCGGCGAGAAAATGGACAAGGACCGCTTCCGCCGCGATCTCGGCAACGTCATGGAAGCCTATGAGGAAGTCCTCGGCCGCGTGAAACGGAACCTGGCCTGAGACCGGGCAGCCGAGGATGTCGGCATCGCCGCCGGTGGAGCGGAAGCTGCAAAGACATTCCCATTCGCCCGGGGGGTCGGGAGGAACTGGTGCGCTGCATCGCGTCATGCCACCCGCCGCGGAGAGCACGAATGCCCGCCTCGCCTTCATCGAATCGGCATGGCAGGCGGTTGGCGGTGCGCTGGCATCCCTGTGCGAAATCCGGTTCGACGTGCCAAGGCTGCGCGAGTCTCAGCCCCAGAAACAGCAGTTCTCGTCCTCATCAACCACCACGAGGAACTCATCGAAAAACACCGCTTCCGGATGGGGCGGATAGGAGTGCCATTTCAAATCCGCACGCATCCAATAAATCTTCCAGCGGTTTGTCCTGCGATTGTAGGTCGCCTTGGCAGCCGGTTCCTCGATCTTCTGGCTCTCGTCCCGCCAGAAAAGACGGATCGAATAGATCACCACGCTTTGTCCCTCGATGCGCCATCCCAGATCCAGTTTGTCACGGATCGCCGGCATGTTGAGCCGGTGGAACGACAGAATGCCGTCCTTGCGGCTCTCCAAACTCTCCTCCTCGAAATCCAGCAAGTGTTTGTTGCCCTCGATGTCGATGGCCAGCGCCACCACCACGCAGCTTTCCTTGCCCGGAAAAACCCCGTCCACCATCATCGCCACCACGTCGATCTCCGAAAGATCCCGTCTCCGGAATTCATCCAGAAGCTCCTTGCTGCGGGCCTTCCAGTCCTCACAGACCGTGCTGGCGCTCACGCCCAGCATCATGCCCACGCCGCTGCCCGAAGCCCCGTGGCAGATTGCCTCAAGCACCTCGTCGAACATGCCCTTGCGGCGTTTGACCTTACTGTAGGACTTCAACTTCACCTCCCGTTCCAGACCGCTTGGAAGCATTTCGCGAACCCTTCGTTTCGAGATGCATTCCTTGCCCGAGGTGGTCCGGATGGTGACCATTTCGCTCCCGGCCCGCCGGTGACTTTCCGGTGAATGGGGTCATTGCTCACGGATTAACATATTAATCCCCATTACAGAGCGCGCAAGCGGTCAACAGAGCCTCTCTGGCATTTTTGTCAGAGGTCATGTATCACTGGCTCCTATGCTGCGGGAGTCGCAAAGAGACTGCTGGTGACGACAAGGATCTTTCAGTCGCTTTTTCGCCTGTCACGCACGGCTTCGGCGAGCGTGTCGAGGGTGGCCACGGTGTCTTCCCAGCCGAGGCAGGCGTCGGTGATGGATTGGCCGCGGGTGAGCGATTTCGGGTCGCTGGTGAGTTTCTGGCTGCCTTCCACCAGGTTGGACTCGAGCATGACGGAGGTGATGACGCGGCAGCCGGCGGAAATTTGGTTGGCCAGATTGCGGGCGACCATCGGTTGGTTGCGGTAATCTTTCATGGAGTTGCCATGGGAGCAATCGACCATCACGGATTCGATGAGGTTTTGTTCGCGCAGCATGAGCGCGGTTTCGTCGATGGCGGGTTTTTCAAAGTTCGGGCCGGATTTTCCGCCACGCAGGATGAGGTGGCAGGATTCGTTTCCGGCGGTGGAGACAATCGCGGAGACGCCCTGTTTGGTCACCGAGAGGAAATGGTGCGGACGCGAGGCCGATTGGATGGCATCGAGCGCGATTTGGATCGAGCCGCCGGTGCCGTTCTTGAAGCCGACGGCCATCGAGAGGCCGGACGCGAGTTCGCGGTGGATTTGGGATTCGGTGGTGCGGGCGCCGATGGCACCCCAAGTGATCAGGTCCGCGATGTATTGCGGCGAGATCGTATCCAGGAACTCGGTGCCGGCCGGCACGCCCATGTTGGCGAGGTCGAGCAGCAGCCCGCGCGCGACGCGCAGGCCGCGGTTGATATCAAAGGAATCGTCGAGACCGGGATCGTTGATGAGGCCCTTCCAACCAACGGTGGTCCGGGGCTTTTCAAAATAGACGCGCATGATCACCAGCACGTCGTTCTTGAGGCGCTCCGCCTCCATTTTGAGCTTTGCGGCGTATTCCAGAGCGGCCGCGGGATCATGGATCGAGCAGGGGCCGACCACGGCGAGCAAGCGGTCGTCCTCGCGCCGCAGGATGGCATCCACCTCGGCGCGGGCACCGGCCACGAGCTCGGATGCCTGCTCGGTGAGAGGAAGGTAGTAGGCGAGAACCGCAGGCGAAATGAGCGGGTTGAGGCCGGTGATCCGGAGGTCGTCGGTGCGGTGATGCGTCACGCCGCGGATGGTTGACGGTCCGGCGCGGGCGAGGCAAGACAAGTTTCCGGGATCGCCGGTGTCGTGGATCAACCCGAATCCGCCTGCTTAGCCCTCAACTGGGGATTCCCGGATGAATCCGGCGATTTTTCAGCGTGCGGTGCCGGTGGCGCGCCAGTCGAGCAGGCCCTTGCTCCAGGCCCACAGCAGGCCCTCGGCGAGCAGCAGCAGGAAGAGCATGGCGACGAGGAAGGAGCCGGCGGACAGCTTGAGAAAGGCCACGGCGAAGGGCAGCAGGAAGATGGTTTCGACGTCAAACAGCAGGAACAGGAGACCGAACAGATAGTATTGCGAATGGAAGCGGGTCTGGCGTTCGGCGAGCGGATTGAGGCCGCACTCATAGAGCGCGTTCTTTTCCTTGCCGCGCTTGATCGGGGTGAAAAAGGTCATCCACAAGCGGGCCAGCACCAGCGCGCCGATGGGGACTGCCAAGGCAACCGCGAAGAAGGCGAGAATCGGAAGGTAGGAGTGGTCCATGGATTTCCGGGCTAGGCGTGGATTTCGTAAGCAAGCACGTCGGACAGGGTCATTGCCGCGAGTTGCTCACGGTATGACTGGTGGAATGCCTGCCAGAAGGTTTCGGGTCGAGGAGATTCGTCGGAGGATTCGCCGGACTTGCCGCTTTCGACTGCGGTATGGATGTGCAGCAGGGAGATGCTCGCGGGCGCGCGGCTGAGTCGCACGCCGCCCTTGTAGCCGCGCTTCGAATCGACCACACCGGCATCCGCGAGGCGCTGGAAGATCTTGGACAGGTAGGGGAGGGGGATTTCGGTGAGTCCGGCGATCTCGCGGACGAGCATTGAATGCGGGCCGTGCCTGGCAAGGCATGCCAGGGCCTCGATGGCATATCCGGTGGTCTGCGAGCAGGTGGTCACGGAATTCGGTTTCTTCAGACTTTCCAGAGTTGGAGGACACGCAGGTAGTTGGCACGCTCGAACGCGCTGGGGTCCGGACAATTCCGCAGACTCATGCTGCCGCGCATTTGATCGACGGATTCGTATTCGTGGTCTTCGAGCCACTGGCGCAGGCCGTTGATGAGGCCGCCGATGTGGGATGGGCCGTATTTCAGCAGGCTGGAAACCACCTGGACGACACTTGCGCCGCACATGATCGCCTTGATGATGTCCTCCACGGTGTGGACGCCGCCGCCGACGGCGATGTCGCCCTTCAGGTGGCCGTGGAGGATGGCGGCCCAGCGCAGGCGCAGGCGGAGTTCGGTGGAGTTGGAGAGCTCCAGCCGGGGCGCGGCTTCGAGTTCCTCGATGTCGATGTCCGGCTGATAGAAACGGTTGAAGAGCACCAGGCCCCTGGCTCCCATGGCATCGAGTTGCTTGGCGAAATGCCCGGGCGATGAAAAATAGGGCGAGAGTTTCACCGCCACCGGAATGTCCACCGCGTCCTTGACGGCCTGCAGGATGTAGAGGGAGCGGCTTTCCACGGTGGTGCCCGGTTCATCGGGATCGGTGGCCACATAATAGACGTTGAGTTCAAGCGCGTCGGCCCCCGCTTGTTCGATGAGTTTCGCATGATCGGTCCAGCCACCGAGGCTGATGCCATTGAGTGAGCCGATCACGGGGATATCGACCATGCTTTTGATTTTGGCAATTTGCGCCAGATAGCGATCGGGCCCGAGAGCGTAGTCATCCATCTGTGGAAAGTAGGAAGTCGCCTCGGCAAACGATTCGGACGGGTTTTCGGTGTGGGCGAACTCGGCGAGTTGGTCATTGGTGATCTGCTCCTCGAACAACGAGTGCATGACGATGGCGGCGGCACCGGCGTCTTCGAGGCGGCGGATGTTATCGAGGTGATCGACCAGCGGCGAGGCTCCGGGCATGACCGGGTTTTTGAGCTGCAGGCCGAGGTAGGTAGTGGCGAGGTTCATGACGGTGGATGCTGGAATTCTGAATAACCGGAATGATGAGAATCAGATCAATCGTTGGGGGTTTCCTTCGTCGCGGCCATTTGTTGGTAATGGGCGAAGCGTTCCTTGACGGAGATGGCGGCCATTTCCTGAAGCATGGCGGAGCGTTCGGGGTCGATGCGTTCCAGCATCTGGAAGCGGGTTTCATTGGCGGTGAAATCGCGCAGGCTGCCTTTGGGGGCGGCGGAGTCGAGCTTCATCGGGTTTTCTCCTTTTTCCGCGCGGCGCGGATCGAAGCGGAACAGCGGCCAGTAACCGCAGGCGACGGCTTTCTTCTGCTGTTCGAGGCCCTGCGACAGGCTGTAGCCGTGGGCCACGCAGTGGCTGTAGGCGATGATCAGCGAGGGGCCGGGGTAACTTTCCGCCTCGCGGAAGACCGAGACGGCGTGGCCGTCCTTGGCACCCAGCGCGATCCGGGCGACATACACCGAGCCGTAAGTGGTGGCGATGAGCCCGAGGTCCTTTTTCGGCAGCGCCTTGCCGGCCATGCTGAATTTCGCGACGGCACCCAGCGGGGTGGACTTCGATTGCTGGCCGCCGGTGTTTGAGTAAACCTCGGTGTCGAGCACGAGGATGTTCACATTTCT
>JBGSUP010000369.1:0-11710 GCA_041753485.1 Akkermansiaceae bacterium | reverse complement strand
GGCGGGGGCATGCCCGAGCGGCGCGAATTCCCGCCGCGGGTTGGCTGCCAGGTAGGCGGCGATTTCCCGTCTGAAGGCATCCCCGTAGTCAGCCAGCTTGCGCTCGCCCACGCCGGGGATTTTCAAAAACGCATCCGCAGTGAGCGGGTAATCCCGCGCCATGTGGCGGAGGGTGACATCGGAAAAGACCACGTAAGGAGGCACCGCGGCCTGGTCTGCAAGGGCTTTGCGGAGGACGCGCAGGACCTCGAACAGCGCGCTGTCGCAATCGATCTCACCGGTGCGCGGCGCGGCGGATTTTTCCGCAGCCATCAGGCGGCTCAGGTGGATGGCGCTTCGCTGTTTGAGCGCACCCATGCCCTCCGCGCTGACGCTGACGGTGGGAAAATTCCCGCCCTCCATGGTGAAGAGGCCTTTTCTCACCAGTTGTCGGCCGATCTCGGTCCAGCGCGCGGCGCTGTGTTCCTTGCCGATGCCGTAGGTGCTGAGCTGGTCGTGGCCCCAGCGCAGCAGTTTTTCGTTGCGGGAGCCGGTGAGCACATCGGCGAGGTGCTTGAGGCCGACATGGAAGCCGCCAGCCTGCTTTACCCGGATGGCGCAACTGAGCAGTTTCAGGGTCTCAAGGGTGGCGTCCCAGGTTTCGCGCGGCGTCAGGCAGTTGTCGCAGCCACCGCAGTTTTCCTGTGGCCAATGCTCGCCGAAATAGCCGAGCAGGCCAATCCGGCGGCAGGCGTCGCTTTCGGCGAAGTCGGCCATCTGGCTGAGTTGTTCCCGGCCCACCTCGCGCGCCTGCTCATCGGGGTTTTCATCGAGGAAGCGCTGGTATTTGGCCACATCGCCGCGGGTGTAGAGCAGCAGGCAATCGGCGGGCAGCCCGTCGCGGCCGGCGCGGCCGGTTTCCTGATAGTAGCCCTCGATGTTTTTCGGCAGATCCGCGTGGATGACGAAACGCACATCCGGCTTGTTGATGCCCATGCCGAAGGCGACGGTCGCGCAGACGACCCGCACCTCGTCGCGGAGGAAGGCGTCCTGGTTGCGCTCGCGTTCGGCGGAGTCCAGCCCGGCGTGGTAGCAAACGGCGGAGATGCCGGTTGTGCGCAAGGTGGCGGCGAGTTCCTCGCTGCGTTTGCGCGACTGGCAATAGACGATGCCGGATTCGTTGCCACGCCTGCGGATGAAATCGACGACTTGTTGAGGGGCCCGGACTTTTGGTTCGATGAGGTAGTTGAGGTTCGGCCGGTTGAAACTGGCGAGGAAATCCGCCGGGTCGCGCAGGGCGAGTTGGGTGAGGATGTCCTCGCGCACCCTGGGCGTGGCGGTGGCGGTGAGTGCGATCACGGGGATGCCCGGCAGGGCCTCGCGGACTTCCTTGAGCCGGCGGTATTCCGGGCGGAAATCATGCCCCCATTCGCTGATGCAGTGCGCTTCGTCCACCGCCAGTGCGGCCACATTCCAGGCGCGGAGCTGAGTGAGAAAATCCGCAAGCATCAGGCGCTCCGGGGCCACGTAAAGCAGCTTGAACTCCCCGGCGCGCAGGCCATCGAGGCG
This sequence comes from Akkermansiaceae bacterium, assembly GCA_041753485.1. GTDB lineage: Bacteria > Verrucomicrobiota > Verrucomicrobiia > Verrucomicrobiales > Akkermansiaceae > Luteolibacter. Next base: position 10,162 of record JBGSUP010000369.1, on the reverse strand, counting down.
GGCGCGGTTTTCCGCCGGATCGAGGGTGGAGTTGAGAAATGTGGCGGCCACACCGCTGGCGCGGAGTTGATCGACCTGATCCTTCATCAGGGCGATGAGCGGGGAAACGACCAGCGTCAGCCCGTCGCGCAGGAGAGCTGGGAGTTGATAACAAAGGCTTTTTCCCGCACCGGTCGGCAGGATGGCGAGTATGTCGCGGCCGGCGAGCGTTGCCTCGATGATCTCGCGCTGTAGCGGGCGGAACGAGTCGTAGCCGAAACGGCTTTTCAAAAGGCTGGCGAGAGTCGGATCATCCATGACGCCGCGGATTCAAGGATGTTCCCAAGAACACTTCAAGCATCATTTTTACCGACTCAGTGAGTCAGCGGGCTTTCGCCGGATGCCTCGCCGAGCGCGGAGAGGTGCTCCGGCAGGAAGCGCTTGAAGCGGGTCTTGTCGATTGCCTTCATGTAGGCCTCTTCCGGGGAAATCATGCCCTCGCGCAGCTTCGACCAGATCGATTCATCCATGAACTGCATGCCCTCGTTCTTGCCGCCGGTGATGACGTCGTAGAGCTTCTGGGTGGCACCCTCGCGGATGATCGCGGCGACGGCGGGGGTGGCGAACATGATTTCGTGCACGGCGGTCCGGCCGGGCTTGTCCACGCGCTTGCAGAGGAGCTGGGCGACCACGCCGCGCAGCGAGGCGGCGAGCATGGTGCGGACCTGGGATTGTTGGTCGGACGGAAAGACGTCGATGATCCGGTCCACCGTCTTGCGGGCGTTGTTGGTGTGCAGGGTGCCGAAGACGAGCAGGCCGGTTTCCGCAGCGGTTAGAGCGAGCGAGATGGTCTCGAGGTCGCGCATTTCACCGACCAGAACGATGTCCGAGTCCTCGCGTAGCGCGGCGCGCAGGCCGTCGGCGAAGGAAGGGGTCTGGATCGGCACCTCGCGCTGGGTGATGATGGACTTTTTGTTCGAGTGAACGAACTCGATGGGTTCCTCAACGGTGATGATGTGGCGGCTGAAATTGATGTTGATATAATCAAGCAGGGCCGCGAGGGTGGTGGACTTGCCGGAGCCGGTGGGGCCGGTGACCAGCACCAGGCCGGAGCGCATGTGGCCGAACTCCTTGACGACGTTTGGCACGCCAAGGGATTCGAGCGATGCGATCTCGGTGGGGATCAAACGGAACACCGCAGCGAGTCCGTTCTGCTGCTTGAGGTAGTTGCAACGGAAGCGGGAGTCCTCGTCCATTTCGTAGGCGAAGTCGAGGTCGCCGGTGGCGAGATAGCGCTCGAAGGCCTGCGGATCGCAGATTTCGGCAAGCAGCTTCTTAAAATCCTCACCGACGAGCGCTGCCTGATCGGGGATGGCCGTGACCGCGCCGTGCACCCGGATTTTAGGCGGCTGGCCTTCGGAAAGATGAAGGTCGGAGCCTTTGCTGGCGATCAGGTAACGGAACAATTCGTTGATGCGGGCCATGGAGGGAAATTCTAATTTCTAATTTCTAAATTCCAAATGAAGAGTCCGGTGTACGAGGTGGATGATGATAATCGTTTGGGATTTCGTGCGTTCTCCATCAGGATTCGAAAAACGCCTTCATCTGGACCTTGTCATCGGCGCGGAAGAGCGCCTCTTCGCGGGAGATGGCACCATCGACATAGAGACGGCGGAGCGATTCATCCATGGTGATCATGCCGACGTTTTTGCCGGTCTGCATGACACCGGGCAGCATGAAGGTCTTGCCCTCGCGGATGCAGTTGGCGACGGCCGGGGTGTTGACGAGCAGTTCGAGGGCAAGCACGCGGCCATTGCCATCGGCTCTGGGGACGAGCTGTTGGGAAAGGATGCCGCGCAGGGATTCGGAGACCATGATGCGGATCTGGTCGCGCTGGTCGGTGGGAAACACGTCAAGCACGCGGTCGAGCGTGCGCGGAGCGTTGCCGGTGTGGAGGGTGCCAAGCACCAAGTGGCCGGTCTCGGCGGCGGTGAGGGCGAGCTGGATGGTTTCCAAGTCGCGCATTTCACCGACCATGATGACGTCCGGATCCTCCCGCAGCGCGCCGCGCAGGGCCTTGGCGAAGGACTCGGTGTGGGTGTGGACCTCGCGCTGGTTGACGTGGCAGCCCTTGGATTCGAAGACGTATTCGATGGGGTCCTCGAGGGTGAGGATGTGATCCTCGCGGTCGCGGTTGATGAAGTCCACGAGCGCGGCGAGCGTGGTGGATTTTCCGGAGCCGACGGAACCGGTGACGAGGACGAGGCCGTTCTGATAGCGGGTGAGCGGCAGGATGTGTTCGAGCGGCAGGCCGATGTCCTCGAGCGAGCGGATCTGGGTGTTGATGATCCGGAACGCCATGTCATAGCCGAGGCGTTGTTTGACGACGGAAGCGCGGTAGCGGCCGTTGGGAGCGGAGTAGGCGAAGTCGATATCGCCTTTTTTCTGCAGGCGCTCCCATTCGGCGTGGCCGAGGAAGGACTTGGCGAGACGCTCGGTATCCCGGGCGGTCAAAGGCTGGTGATCGCTCCAGATGGGCATGAGTTGGCCGAAGCGGCGCCATGCGGGCGGGTAGGCGGTCGGCAGGTGAAGGTCGGAGCAGTCGTATTCGCGCCCGAGTTGGAGATATTGGTCAACGTGATCCAGAACCTGGTGAGTGGACATGGTTTTGGTTAGAGGGGGTGGGATCCTGACGACGGAGGGCTTGGGGAGCGGAGCGGTTTGGCGGTCGGGAAGGGTTGCGTCAACCAGCGGCCGGCCTGATTGGCGAGCCAGACTTTCAACAGCGGACGCGCGGCGGTCAAGCCAAGTCCCAGCAGGGTGGCCGCCAGCCCGCGGGATTTTCTAACCACTGCGGGCTTGCGGCGGAACACGAGGCTGGCTGCCAGACCGGAGGCGAGCGAACCGACCAACCAGGAAGTCGGGTGGCGGGCAAGGGAACCACGGATCCTCGATGGGAAATCAAGCCGTTGCCTGAGCACTGCGGCCTCGCTGCCGAGACAGGCGCGGGCGGCCTCGGACATGCGGATCAATTGTTGGATTTCGGCTTTTTCTGGAAGTTTTCGAACCATTGGCGGTCTTTCTGGAATTCGGCGCGGGTGATGGGGAATGACGGTGGTGCCGCCTTGCCAAGGCCACCGGCCAGGAGCAAGGCGATCAGCAGGTGAATGCCTGCGGCCGCGAGCGCGACCCAATGCCACGTCCAACCGCATGCCGCCGAAATCGCGGCAATACCTCCGGCCAGCAGCAAGGCCCACGTGAAGAAAACACAGATGACCGCAGCGATCATCCGCGCCGCGCGTTTCGCACCGTTTCTGGCACCCTCGCGGGCTTCGAGCTGAATCAGCGCGATGCGTGATGCCAGGAGCGTCATGAGGGCCTCCCGCCAGTTGGCAGGAAGCGGATCACGCGGACCCATTGCCGCATCGGACGACTCCACCGGTGGTGGGGGGGCGGTTTCCGGTGTGGAATTCATGCGGCTGTGTTCATGGGTTCCTGATGGGAACCAGGATGCGGTTGCCAGCGGTGCCGGAGACACGGCAGCCTCAGCGGCGCATGATGAGGCCGATCAGGAATCCGAGGCCAAGAGCGCTGATGACGCACTTGGTGGGATTCTGCCGGATGTAGTCCTCAGCGGTGACTTGAAGTTCCCGGGCTTTGACGCGGGTATCCTGCCACTGTTCGGTGGCACTTTCCTTGAGGTGATGGGCCTTTTCGGTGGCGGTCGCCTTGAAAGCCGTGGCCCTCTCGGTGGCGGAATCGCGGAAATTCTGGGCGGATTCAACGGCGCGCTCTTTCAACACGGCGGCCTTGGATTCTGCGGTTTGGACGAATTCCCGGGCCTTTTCGCCTGCTGCGGCGCGAAGGTCGCTGGCGGCTTGGCCGATGGACGGGGTCTGTGTGAAACCCGCTTCCGGGTCAAGGCTGCTTGGAGTGGAGAATGGATTGGACATGGCGGTGATTGTGAATTGGACGATCCTTCATGGAGACGTCGTTACAAGCAACTCCTCGCACTTTGCGGTCCCGCGTGCAAGGCGCGACTTGCAAAAACCGCCAATCAATTCTCCACCGGAACGATTTGGGCTTTGGGTGCGGCTTGCAGCAGTTGCTTTTGCTCCTCCGGCGGCGTGGTGAACATGACGTTTTCCCACTGCGGATCCTCGAGCGGACCGGTGCCACGGAATTGAAACATGCCGTAAAACGGCCGCAGCGGCAGGGTGATCAAGCCGAGCAAGCCGCGCGCGTTCATGCGCATCGTCATGTCGAGCGTGCGTTTGGCTAGATCGACGCCGCCCTCGCCCACGAAAGTCAGCGAGGTGGTGGCCGTCCGGAAATCGTCGGTGCGCAGCACCCCGTCGCGGATCCGGAAGTTGCAGAAGGCGCTCTTGGCGCGTTCGAAGCCAGCCCGGCGGTCGTTGAGCACCCCGCTGACCACTCCGCTGAGCGGGCCGAACATCGGAACCGAAAACAACTCGGTTTTCTCAAGGGCGAATAGACCCTCGCCGTTCATGGTTTCCACGCGTCCATCGCTGAGCGAAAAATCCAGTCTGCCGGTGGTTTCCCCGCCGCCCTTGATCTGGAAGCCGTAGGTCGAGGTCAGCGCCGGGATCGACAGCTTGGTCCAACTGAGCTCGCCGCTGAGTTTGCCATCGCCGCGGAAGTCGAAGCGGCCGGCGACCGGGCCGTCGAAGGCACCGAACGTCAAATCTTCCACGGTCACGCGCGGGCCGCGGATCGCGACTTTGCCCGCTGGCTGGGACAAGGTGAGATTTTTCCCGAGAAACTGGTAGTCCGCGCGATCCGGAGAGTCAAAGGAAACATCGAGCACCGTCCGGCCACGGGGCGTCACGTCCACCACGCCGGAGCCTTTCATCCCGGGTGGGCGGTGGAACCGATAGACCTCCAGCGAGTCGGCTACTCTCGGCGCGAACAGGCGCACCAGCGGTGCCGCCCAGAAGGTTCCCACGACGTTTTCGACCTCGACCCATTTTTCAGCCCCCACATAGCGGACGCGCCCGACCGTGGCAGTGCCTTGGTTCGGGCCGCCGAAGGTCTGGCGTAAGGGATAATCCCGGTAGTTGAAAACTACGGTGCCAGCGAAGAAGTCGAGTTCGTGGTGGCTGAGTGAGAAGCTGCATTTCGCGGAGTCCACGGGCACCCCCTTGTAGTTCACGTTTTCGACGGTGCCGCCGCCGGTGTAGGCCCATGAGTGGCGGTCAGTCGCATCGAAGCCGCCTTCCAAGCTGATATCGAATGCGGCACCCTCGCGCATGCTGAAATCACCGATCACGATCTCGAGCGGTTGTCTCGCGAAGAACGGCTTGTAAACCGCGGCAGGCATGGTGCTGTGCAGTGCCAGCCTGACCATGGGCCATTGGATCATGGCTTTACCGGTGGCTACGCCGTCGGGCCGGGATAAACTCAGATCCCTGAGAAACAGCTCGCCATTCCGCCAGGCGAAGGAGCTCTCGAGGGTCTCGAAATGCATTCCGCGGAGCATCACGGACTCCGCGTGCGCGTGCCCGGTCATCTGGATCTGCGGAATATTCTGCTCATCAAGGTGGAATTCGCCCTGCGCCGCCAGGTCCTGACCACCGCCGATCACGATTTGACTCGGCGGTGGCAGCCCAAGCCATGCCGTCAGCAGTGGGGCGATTTCCAACGAGGTTTCCAGATCAAAACGCCCGGCGCGGTCGCCGAGGTCATAGTCGATCCGTCCATCGAGTGAGCCCCGCGAGTCGCGCGCCTTGAGCGTGGCGAGCGTCAGCAGGTCGCCGGAGAGTTCCGCCTCGGCGGCAAGCTCTTCGATGCCATGGTGGTTTTTTTCCAGATTCCGTGCGGAGAGCGTCATTCTGGCTTTGAGCGAGGTGCTGTCATTGGCATTGCCTTCGAGCAAGATGCGGAGTTGCGGCGGGTTTTCCGGGTCGAAATTCCAGCGACCGAGCTCCTTGACGACGCGGGCGAGCAACTTGCGGCGCTTCCCTAGATTGGAAGCTTCCTCCGACGAGTCACCTGCCTGCCGGTAGCCGACGAGGCGGGCGTTGAGGCTGACTTCGATGCCTGCGATGCGGCCGCGTGCGTCGCGGATTTCGAAACGGCGGCCGCCGGGCATCAGAAGGGTGCCATTCACGCCGCTGACCTCGAGGGTCCCGGCAGCGGGATCGTCCGGATCCACTGGCAGGGCGAGTGCCGCGTCCCTGAGCTCGATCTTGTTGAGCAACACGATTCCACGTGCGAGTTTCGTTTTGTCAAAATTCAGCAGCACGCGTTCGAGTCTTGAGATTTCATGCCGGTGAGTCGCGTCCGAGAAAATCCGCACCTTTGATGCGACCACGCCGCGCAGGGGTTGGTAGGTTAGGGCGCCCACTTCGACAAAGGCCCCTTGGCGGCCGAGTTCGCGTTCGATCGCGGCGCGCCAGGATTCCGGCAGGCCGGTGCGATTGGCCCACCAAAGCGCCCAGATGGCGGCGGGAATCGCCATGGCGACGAACAGGAAGCCGAGAGAACGCAGGTTCCGGGTGAGGTGCAGGCGATACATGGGCAACGCGCCGCAGCCTAGACTCAGGAATCGGCAAAAGCAACCGGCGCTGCGTTTCGATTGCGAACGGGGCGGCCTTCTTCAAGGCACGATGCCCGCCTCGCGGAACGAGAAATAGGCGGCTCTGCCCGGTGAGGGCTTGCCGATGATGACATGATCCAGGAAGCAAACCTGCATCAAGGCGGAGGCTTCGACCAAGCGCCGGGTGACCGTTTCATCGGCGCGGCTGGGACTTGGATCGCCCGAGGGGTGATTGTGAATGAGGATGAAACCATGTGCGCCGCGGGTGATCACCGGCCGCAGGATCTCGCGCGGGTGCGCAGCGGACTCGCTCACCGTGCCCATCGAAACCACCGTGGTTCCGAGATGGCGCAGGCGGGTGTCCACCACCGCCACCACCACCTGCTCTTGGGTGAGGTGGCGCATTTGGGGTGCGAAAAAAGCGTGAATCAACTCCGGCGTATCCAGCGGAATCTCGCGAAGTTGTTCCCTGGCCACGCGGGTCCCCAACTCGAAGGCGGCGGCCAACTTCGAGGCTTTGGCCAGCCCAAGGCCGTATTCCTTGGCCAATTCCGAGACCGGCAGTCCGCCCAGTGCGCCCATCGATCCGTATTTCCGGATCAAATCCCTGCCGATCTCAATCGCGCTGCGGCCCTTGGTGCCGGTGGAGATGAACAGCGCCATCAACTCGGCATGGTCCAAGGACGCTGGCCCGAGTTGGGCGAGCTTCTCCCGCGGCCGCTCGCCATACGGCAAATCCTGGATCCGCAGGCCTCCCGTGCGGCTGGATTCCGCTTCCTCAGCCGGTGGCATGGCGCAACCCGCACTCCAGCCTGACGTCTCCAATTTTTCGCGGACTTTCATGATCTAATGAACACTCTCACGGAAAGTGCCCGGCCGGGCAAGCTGGAAATCCACTAATTCTGCTCCGTGTCTCCGCGCTGGCGGCACGCGCAATCACGGCTATGCTCCGCCGCATGACCTGGGTTTTGTTTTTCGACGGCGACTGCGGATTTTGTTCCGGCTCGGTCCGTCGGGTCGCGCGTTGCGACAGGCGGGGCAGGGTGTTCTTCGCCCCGCTGCAGGGCGAACTTGCGCGGCGGATGGGACTGTCCCGCCACGCTGCGGCAGTTGGCGGGACCATGGTGCTGCTGCGCGAGTCCGACGGCGCGTTGTTCACCCGCAGCGCCGCCATGCTGGAACTGGCATCCGCGCTGGGCGGGCCATGGCGACTCCTGCGGATCGGGAAACTGCTGCCCGAATCCCTGCGCGACGCACTCTACGACATGATTGCCGATCATCGCCACCTCCTGCCCGGAAAATCCCACGCCTGCGGACTGCCTGACGCGGCGCTCATGGCGCGGCTGCGCGAGTAGCGCACTTCCGCAGGCGGTTATCGGAACCAGCCCATGGGACGGCGCTTGAGGCGGGGAAAGGAAGTGAATCAGCCGTAATGCACGGGCGCGGCAAGGTCCGCTGGGGCTTCGAGGGGTGGAAGTCGCTTGACATGCCGTGCACCGCACGTGGATTCTTCCCACCGTCGCCACCATGAGTTTTGTCAGAATCCATCCTTTCAAAGCACCTGCCCCCTCCCAGTGACTCCCCCTTTCCGATCCTCTTGCTGGCCTGACGCGATCACGTAATCTTCATCCACTTCGTGATCGGGTAGCATCACCGCGTTGCTTCGTGCAAAAACTCCGATCCAATCCCTCCCCGGCAAGATGAACATCGACTTTTCTGAAGCGAGAAACTTGAAGCGATTTCCTTTTCTGGACGCGGCAAGAGGCTTCGCTTGCATCGGGGTTGTTGGGGTTCATTGTGACATGGAGCATCACATGCGGTGGTATTGGGGGGTGATGGACTTCTTTTTCGTCATGTCCGGTTTCCTGATCACCCGGAGCTTGATTTCAAACTGTGACAAGGGCCGCGGGACGCCTTCGTTCCTGCTTTATCGGGCGCTTCGCCTTCTACCCGCCTACATGATGATCATGCTGGTCTATGAATTGCTGGTTTTGCTCGTTCTGCGCCATCGGGATTCATTCGAAACGCTGCCATACGTTCTGTTTTACCAAAACACGGACCTGATTTTCAGCACCGTGCAGAAATTTCCCAGAGTTCCCGAAATGATTCCCTACTGGTCCCTTGTGCTGGAGGAGCAGTTCTATCTGCTGTGGGGTATCTTTTTCTGCAAGTTTGCCTATGCGAAGCTCAGAATCAACCTTGTCACGCTCGCGTCTGTGGTTTTCCTGCTGGGACTGGGCATGTTGTGGCGAAAACTGGGTGTGGGCGGGTGGACACTGCCGGGCAGATTCGATGGCTTTCTCCTTGGAAGCATGGCTAGCATCATCATTTTCATGCCGCGGAAATGGGAGATTCCGAAACGTTGGACCAACTGGTTGCTGAGAATCGGATGCTTGCTGAGCATTGCCGCAGCGGTGCGTCTGGGGTGGTCCATCATGCTCCATTACAGACCATATTATCCATATCTGCAGGGGTTTTGGATCGACGTCACTTGCTTCAGCATCATTTCGGTCGTGCTTGTTCTTGGCATGGTGAAAATCGACATCCAGCGGATTCACTTCGGGAGATTGCAGGATGGTTTGGCGTTCTTGGGGCTGATCAGCTATGAAATCTACCTCGTTCATTTCCCGATTATCGCGATCCTCAAGAGCGCCTTCAATTTCGATTTCAATAATGGCGGCATCACTCTGTTCTTTATCACGATGACTTTGTCGTCGGTGATCGCACATGTGATTCACAAGCTTCTGACGGCACCCGCGTTGAAAAGCAGGGAGCGCGTCCACGCCTATTTCACCTCGCGATTCCGGCCCGCAGCGGTCTTCGCCGTGGCTGAGCCGGGAACAGCCATGGATCACGAAGCAGCTCTCGCTCCGATTGCGGCCGAGGATCGAATCGGCGGCGAAGGCCGCTGAGGAGGAAAACGGCCTCCGCACCGGGTTCAGCCCTGTTTTCCTCACCTTTTTACCGCCTGGTTCCTGGAGGCTGCTCACGGCTCCGCTGCGCGAGTGGCTCGTTCCGCGGTCGGCTTGATGGTGACGAGCAGGGCGTTTTCGGCGGCGAGATGTTTTTTCGCGAGCGCGTTGATTTCGCTCAGCGTGATGGATTTGTAATCGGCGTCGCGGGTGCGGGCGAGTTCGAGGCGCTTGGGATCGGCCTGGGACTGGCTGAGCACGGTGTTGAGCCAGTAGGTGTTGTCGCGCAGGGATTTTTCGAGCGAGCCGAGGGTGGGTTTGAGGGCGCGATCGAGTTCGTCGGCGGTGGCCCCGCCGGCGGCCAGTTGGTCGGCCTGCTCGCGCATGGTGTCGAGCAGGGTCTGGAGGTCCTCGGGTTTGCCGATGCTTTCGCTGATGAGGTATCCCATGTTCTCAAACGCTTCGGATCCGGCGGCTCCAGCATTGGGGCTGTAGGAAGTGCCGAGTTTCTCACGGATCTCCTCGCGCAGGCGGTCGCCGAGAATGTCGGCGAGCAGGTTGAAGCGGCGGAATTGGCGCTGGTTGCCGCGGATGCCGGCGGTGCGCCAGATCGTGTAGGCGATGCCCTGCGGAATTTTGGATTCATAGGTGAAGACCTTGGCGGCGGGCGCGTTGGGGAATTTCACCATGCGCGCTTCCGTGAGCGCGGGCG
>JBGSUP010000368.1:0-6558 GCA_041753485.1 Akkermansiaceae bacterium | reverse complement strand
GCCACCGTGACAAAGGGCTCGCCGCCACTGCCGTCGTCGTTCGCCACCGGCAGCGGGTTGCCTGCTCCCACCGCCGTCACCCGCACGTCGTCAAGCAGCATGTCCACATCCAGTGCCGCCGAGCCGCTGGAGGCATCAATGAACGACAGCGTCGTCGCAGTGCTGCCGGCGATGAAGGTGAAACTGATTCCGCCCGGTTTCCAGGCTGCCGCGGGGCTGTTGGAGGTCAGCGGCCAGAATCGCGTCGATCCGGGCGGATTGATCTCGCCGGAGATGGTGGCCTGCAGGGTTTGTGCCCTGTTGAGGCCGCCGCCGGCCAGCCCCGCATCGAATTCGACCGTGTGAATCCGCCCGACTTGGGTGGCAAAGGTCTGCGAAAGGGTGCCACCGAAAAAGTTGTTGCCGGGGTTGAAAATGGCCATCCAGGTACCGTTGCCCGCCAAGGGCACATAATTGCCCTGGTTCGAGTAATTGATCACGCTGCCGTTAATCTGCCAGTCCTGGATCGGCCCGAAGTCAGCCGGCGAGCCGTCTTCAAAGCTGCCATTGAGAATTGTCTGCGCGTTGCAAAACGAAGCACTCAAACATACGGCGGCCAGAGTGCCCAGAAGGTTCACGATGCGGATAGACGGTTTCATTTGATGAGAAGAATCGAGTTGGGGGCTTTACAGCCGAGACAGCAGGGCGGGGAAATCATGATCGCAGGCAACGGGTTGCTCCGAAATGATCGACGCATCGCTGGATGACATTCTTGGGTGGGCATTCTGCTGAACATAAAACATCAGCGTCAAGCTCATTGCTTGTTGTGAAAACAAGTGTTTCAAAACCGTCGGCGATGGATTGCATCCCACATTCCAGCAAAGAGATACCCGGGCATGATGGCGGGACGGAGCGGTGTGCATGGCTGGGAGGTGGGGACTTGAGAGGTGCGTTGAACACCCTGCGTCACTGAAGCTACCTGGAGCCCGCCTCAATGAAATCACGCGATCGCGTAGCCAGGTTCTGATCCCAGAGAACCCCTAGACCGGCACTCCGCCGTGTAGCAGCAAACCCTTCGACCGGCCAACCTGTCTTCCCAAACGCCACATCCAATTGAAACGTCCGCCCTTGGTGCGCAGTTCCGGCAAGCGGCGGACCACGCGATACCACTCCGTCAGGAAAGCTCTGAGGTATCGGCTTGGGGAGTCATCCTTCGACCAATACCGCTTGGCAATGATCACGTTGTATTCCGCATAGTTTCTCGACTGCCGATAATGACCGAGCAGACTGTCCCGCCTCCGCACGTGGAGCACCGCGTCCGGGACGAAGTGCAGGGAATGCCCGAGTTTTTGCACACGAAAGCAAAACTCGGTGTCTTGCAAATGGACCATTTCCTCATCGAAGCCGCCCACCGCGTCGAACAGCGCTCTCGTGAAACCCATGTTTCCGCCACCGGCATGGGGCAGCCATGGGGGATACCAGATGGTTTGCAACCCGTGCTCTTGTTCGTGCCCATGCATCCATTCGGGGTTGAGTTTGGCGGTCTCGAAGCGACCGGCGACGAATTCATGCCGGCAAAGGGCCTCCCCCATCGCCGCCACCCAGCCCGGAGCAACCTCGTCGTCAGCATCGCACAAGGCGATCAACTCCCCCGCCGAGGCCTTGATCCCGGCATTGGTCGCGTGCCCCGAACCCTGTTTTTCGAAGGCATCCACAACCCGGAGGTTGGGGAAACGCTCCCGATACTTTTCGGCTACTTGCCGTGAATGATCCGTCGAGCGGTTGTCCGCCAGAATAATCTCCCACGGCTGCGACCAATGCTGGGTGATGAGAGCCTCCAACTGGAAACCCAGCGTGGACGCGGCATTGTAGCATGGAATCACGATACTCAGTTTCATAGGCTGCTTTCAATAGGATCTAAGGTCTCGCTTTCGGGCTGACTTGATATCTGCGGGCGTTGCCGCTTCTTCGCTTGAGAGAATTGAGATAATCGACATCAGGGTTCATCCACCAGGCGACACGGACCGCCCTCCCCCGCTGCAACAGGTCGGGGACAGTAATGAACTCGAACTTCTCAGCGGCTGTGGCCAGAACCCTCTCGACGGCGTCCAAGGTTGGGCCGCGGTCCGAAGGCGTGTCTCCCGTGAAATCGAACATACCGTCGTGCATCAGAACAATACAGCCAGGTTTCAGGTTTTGCAGGGTGAAATCCGCAAGCCACGCCCCATCGTGATCCTCCCAGTCCGGAACACAGACATTCCAAGTCACGACGCTGTAGCCGGCCAGTGTCGCATCAATCCTCGATGCCACCGACTGGTTGCCGTAAGGCGGGCGGAAAATGTGCGTGTCGGCGGCCGACAGGACGCTTGCGCACCGCTTGATCTGCCGTCTTCGCTCGCTTCCGGAAACCAAAGGGAATGACGGATGATCCCACGAGTGGTTCCCGACGGCATGGCCCGCTTCCCGGACCGCCACCACCAGCTCCGGATAGGCTGCGGCGTTTTCTCCGGTCATGAAAAAGGTAGCTTTCGCCCCGTAGGCTCCAAGGATTTTCAACAGCGCGGGAGTGACGACCGGGTCGGGCCCGTCATCGAAGGTCAGCGCCACCACAGGTTCGTCGGTCGCGACATGGGTGATCGTGCCGGAGAACCTCAGTTTGACGCGTCTCCATGCATTTCCAGCGATCGATTTCATGGCTTGGTTACCAGCACGATCACTCCTCGATCAGGCGCCACGAATGTTTCACCAGAACGGAACCGGTCCTGCCTCCTTCTGGCAGAATCTTGCCGGTGCCGTAGAAATCCCCGTTGATCACCTCGATGATCGAGGCGTCGTTGATATGGTCCTGCACCACGTGGTCGGACTCGATGTAGACGTTCACATGATAGGAGCCGCTCGAGAGCGGCCAGTCGCGCACTAGGAAATCGATCCTGCCATCACCCGACAAACGGATTTTTCTTGGGTCCACCATCGCGGAGGAAAGTGAGAAGTATTCCTTCAAGTCCATGAACACCTCGGCGCAGAAGAGACAATTCTGCAGCACTGTGCCCTTCTTCACCGAATACGAAAGGCTCAAATAGACATCGTTGCCGGAGATCGCCTCGCGGATGATGTTTCCCGTCTCGTCGCGGAGATTGATCTCCGTGACGCGGACGTCCCCTTTCCCGGTCCGGTCGTCGCGGTCGGCGAGTCCGCTGAGAGCGAGCGAGGCGCCCTTCATCATGTAAGCGTTGACGATTTCCTCGGTCGGCCCCTGTTGCAGAAGGCGGCCACGGTCCATGAGGATGCAGCGGGTGCAGAGATTCTGAATGGCCGGCATCTGGTGGCTCACCAGGATCACGGTCCGCCCTTCCTTCGTGGAAACATCCTCCATTTTCCCGAGACACTTCTTCTGGAACTCCGCGTCACCGACGGCCAGCACCTCGTCCACGATCAGGATCTCCGGCTCAAGATGTGCCGCCACGGCGAAGGCCAGGCGGACATACATCCCGCTGCTGTAGCGCTTCACCGGCGTGTCGAGGAACTTGCCGATCTCGGAGAACGCCACGATCTCGTCGAACTTCCTTTTGATTTCCATCCGGCTCATTCCGAGGATGGCTCCGTTCAGATAAATGTTCTCCCGTCCCGTGAGTTCGGGGTGGAACCCGGTGCCCACTTCCAACAGGCTCGCCACGCGGCCGCGCAGTTTGATTTTTCCGGAGGTGGGCTCGGTGATACGGCTGAGCAGCTTGAGGAAAGTCGACTTGCCCGCCCCGTTGCGGCCGATGATGCCCATCATTTCCCCGCGCTTGATCTCAAGGCTGAGGTCCTTGACCGCCCAGAAATCCTCGGTCTTCGCCCGCTTGGCCCGTGCCTCGGGTCGGAACCAGTTGACCGGCGCGCGGACCGCCTGCTCGAGCACGTGGCGCAGGCCGTCGCCCTTGTCCGCCTGGCGCCCGATCTTGTAACACTTGGATAGATTCTCGACCGAGATGATGGATTCGCTCATTGAATGAAAAATGGAAAAATTTAGAGGGTCCGGGAGAAACGATCAGATGACATCGGCGAACGTCCGCTCGGTTCGACGGAAATACCAGACACCGGAGATAATGAGGAACAGGACGCCGACGGCCGAGATGAGGAACGACGGCATGTAGACGTTCTGGTGGCCGAGGATGGCCCAGCGGAAGCCGCTGATCACGCCGACCATCGGGTTCAGTGAGTAAAGCATGCGCCACTGTTCCGGCACACGGCTTACATCATAAGCCACTGGGGAGATGTAGAGCCCCAGTTGCACCACGAAGGGAACGATGAATCGGAAGTCCCGGTAGCGCACCATCAGCGCGGAGATCCAAAGGCCGCCGCCGAACGCGGTGGCGAAGGAGAGCAGCATGAACAAAGGCAACGCCAACAGGGACGCGCCAGGCGCAAACCGGTAGTAGATCATGAAGATCACCATGATCACGCCCGAGATGATGAAGTCGACGAAACTCGTGATCACGCTGCTCACCGGCACGACCAACCGCGGGAAATAGACCTTCGAAATCATGCCGGAGTTGGACACCAGACTGTTTCCGCTTTCCGCGAATGCAGTGGCGAAGAACTGCCACGGCAGCATGCCGCAGAAGATGAAAAGCGGCGCCGGATAATCTTCCGGCACCATCCGGCCCATTTTTGCGAACACAAATGTCAGGATCGAGACCGTCAAAAGGGGTCGCAGGGCCGCCCAAGCCACGCCGATGACGGTCTGCTTGTAGCGCACCAGGATGTCGCGCCAGGCGAGGAAATACAGCAACTCCCTGTATCTCCAGAGATCCCTCCAGTATTGGCGCTCGCTCTTCCCGGGTTCGATGATCAGTTCTGTAACCGAAACTTTGGAGTTAAATGACATGGTGATGATGAAACGGAAATTCAGAGTGGGAATCCGGCTCGCGGACGGCGCTGCTACTTATGATCGGGAAGGCAGCGAGTCGAGTGCCAAGATACGGGGCCAGCCGGGCATTCTCCGGCGCAGCGCCTGCCGCTTGGCCGCCGAAAACAGCAGCATGGCAGCCCCGAGGCGGGCCACCGGACCCGCGTTGCGGGACATCTCCACGGCCCGGATCTCCGCATTGACACCGGCCAAGGCACGACGGATGAGCCGCCCGACCTGTGGATCGGCCTGCGGCGCGGCCTTGAGATGATCGAGGAAGCCTTCGAGCGCGGCCCGCCATGCACGCGAGTGGACCAGCGGATCGTGCATGGCGATCACGCCGATGCCACGGGTGTCGTTGTATTTCTCCACCAGCGTCTCCGCTACGAAAGCCCAGGGTCCTAACAAAGCCAGGCGGAAGGCCAGGTCGTGGTCTTCCAGCAGGCGCATTCCGGGATTAAACCCCCCGGTTTGCTCAAAGGCGGCGCGACGGATGAGCGCGACCTGGTTGAACAGGACGAAACGGGTCGCGATGATCGGTGCCGGATTCATCCAAAAGCCCTGCTGCAAGCCGCTCATTACGTTGGAGACCTCGAACGTGCTCTTCCCAGTGCCGCCCTCGTCGATCAACTCGGCATTGGCCATGCAACAGGGCACTCCATCGCCACCCTCCAACATGATGCGGACCTGGCGGGCGATCTTCGCCGGCCTCCAGGTATCATCGGAATCGAGAAACGCAATGAACTCACCCTTGGCAGCACGTGCACCGGTGTTGCGAGCCACCGAGGGACCGCCGTTTTCCTGCCGAATGAAGTGGATGCGTTCACCGTAGCCGCGCAGCACCTCCAGTGTCGCGTCCGTGGAACCATCATCCACCACGATGACTTCGATTGGACGATAAGATTGCTCCAACGCGCTGTCGATCGAGCGACCAATGGTATCCGCCCGGTTGTAGGTCGGAATGACAACTGAGACCAGGGGATCGATCATGTTGGCTCGTGGATTTCAGGATACCTGATGATTCGGGCAGGCACTCCGGCGGCGACACAATGATCGGGCACGTCCTCCCTGACGACGGAATTCGCGCCCACCACCGCATTTCTGCCGATGGTGACGCCCGGGCAGATCACCGCTCCATGTCCGATCCAGGCACCTTCGAGAATGGCCACCGGGACAACCTTGGTGACGCCCTGGTCCTTCACCGGCACCTCGCGGGAATCATACGCGTGAGAGTGGTCGGAAATATGAACAAAGCGTGCGATCAAAACGCCGCGCCCGATCGTGACCCGCGCAACCGCCGTGATCGTGCAGTCACCCGCGATCGATGTCCGATCACCGATCGAAATGACCGGTTCGACACGCTGCGCGGAGTGTGACATTACCTCGACCCAGCAATTCGAGCCAAGATACACCTCGCGGCCGATTTCAATCGCTGCCTCGCCACCAAGGCGGACGGGTAGACAGATCACCGAACGCGGGCCGAAGCGATGGAAAGCCGGGGCGAAAAACAGCGAGCATGCCTTGTCACGGATGCGGATCGCAAGGCGGAAAACTGTTAGACAAATGCCCATCTGAAACGAGACTGGTGATCGGGGAGTCACTGGTTTTGGCCGTGCGGGCCGGCCAGATTGCCGGCGGCGCGCTCGCGGAGTCTGCGGCGCCACTCGGCATTGGCCCTGGCGGTTGCC
>JBGSUP010000367.1:0-9445 GCA_041753485.1 Akkermansiaceae bacterium | reverse complement strand
CGCCGCGGGCTCCTCCTCCGCCCCCACGGCCACCGCCGCGGGCCTCGGCATCAGGCGTGGTTTGAATCAACATGGCGATGATCGCCATAAAGGTCGGGATGATTGTGAATTTCGAGCGCATGGCCTTATTCTCCTTTCGTGCGGCGGATTTCGATACGTCCGATTCCCGGTCTGGGATCGCCATCCAGCGTGCGGTTGCCGGACTCCCAGAAGAACTGGTCGTCGGCGGTCTTGGTGATCGTGTTGTCGGCGCTGGTGCGGCTGCCATCGGCGGCGTAGCCGGTTTCACGGGAAAGCCAGCGCTGGCCTTCGCGGGTCCAGCGGCCTTCGGAGTAGCCGCCCTGGTCGTCGAATGTCCACGAGCGGATGCCTTCCTCCACCGGATCCCAGCCGATGATCTGCCAGCCTTCGAGCAGCGGTTCCTCACCCCGCTTCACCGTCACGCTGCGGGTGATGAAAGCGCCGCCCTTGGCCCATTGATAGCGGCTTTGCACCGTCACTCCGGCCGCCTTGTCGGACTCCTCCCATTCGCCAGCCAGCCAGGCAAGTTCCGCCAGGCGGTCGCTCGGAGTGATTTCCGCCATCGGCGTTTCGATCAGCTCGCCGATTTTCCACTTGCCGTCTTTTTTCACGTGAACCGCAGTAAACAGCGAGTCGAAGGCCTCACCGGTTTTGGAAACCACGGTGGTCGAGCCTTTTTCCACCACCACATCGGGAGACAGCGGCTTCACGGAGTTCACATGGATCGATAGCTTCGCGCCTTTGTTGGTCCGGAAGGCATCGCGCAGGCAGGCCTCGATCGCGGGGCGGCCACTGAAGATCCGCCCGTCGTCGGAAGTGTATTGCGCATCCTCGGTGAAAAACGCGGCGACAGCGGTGACGTCGCCCTTGGCGTAGGCCTCTTCATAGGCGCGGTCGTTGGCGATTACCGCCGCCATCTCGGGCGTCATTTCCGGTGCTTTGGTCGCGGTTTCCTGGCCGATGCCGGAACCAAGCATGGCGAATGCGAACGATAGGGATGTGAAGGTGGTTTTCATGGCTTTACAGATAGAGTCGATATCAATGAAACAGGAATGTGACGGCCCGTCCATAAGACCAAAGTCCCACTGCCGGCGAAGCCCGGTGATGGATTCCCGGCTTGTCGCCCGTCCATTCCCTGCTTCATATCCGCCCCATGACTCGCACCGTGCTTATCGGATCATGGTTGGCATTCGTTCCCGTAACAGGATGGGCCGCCGAAGAAAGCCCCCCAGCCGCGCCCGACCTCGCCGCACGCATGGAATCCGTCGCCAATCTCGAAACCCACATCGCCCAGCGCGAACAACGCCTCGCCGAATGGGGGCGAGACATCGTGGAACTCGACGCCCGCATCGAGAAACACGTGGAGCAACTCGTCAAAATGCTTGCCGGCCTGCGCGATTCGCAGGACTCGCGCACCAAAATCACCCAGCTCAAGAAAGACGCCATCGAAGGACTCAAACGCGGCATCGATCTCTACGCCAGCAAACGCAAGGAAGTCCGCGAACTCGTGCGCGGCGGCGGTGATGAGGCGCTTGGAGACCTCGGCAAAATCGACCAACGGATCATCAAGCGTGTCGATCAGATCGCGGAGCTCACCAAGTCGATTCCGACCCATGAGGACATGGACAAATACGAATCCGACGGTGGCTCGTCCTACTGGAATGGCTACTACCACGAAACCAGCCGTGTCAGCGAGGATTGGAAACAAAACAGGCGCGACACCACCCGCTCCAACAAGCTGCGCGAGGACACCACCAAGGCGCTGCAGGAAGCCATCGAACGCCTCGATCAGCGCCGCCGCTCGCTGAAGGACCTGCTCGCCAACCGTGAACTCACGGAATCCGCCCGCACCCTTTACACCACCGAGCTCGGCCAGATTGATGCCTATCAGGAACATCTCAAGACCCAACTGCGGGATGTCACGGTAGGCGGCGGCGACGGCGGGCAGGAGGTTGGCGGCGCGCAAGCGCACGATATCGAGGCCCTCATCGAGGACGCCCGCAAGGATCTGCGCGAGGATGTTTCGCGGCTGTTCCGCACTTACGACCAGTTCGTCCGTGGACGCGCCTATCTGGAAGGGCTCAAGGAAAACCTGGCCTCCCGCATGGAATGGCTGGAGAAGAATGCCCCGGAGCCACCCGGCGGCCCGTGACCAGCACGCCAGGAGCCATAAGACCAAAGTCGCATTCCTGCGCATGAAGCGGCTTGACCGATCCATCGTTTGGACGAAACCTTTTCAATATTCTTCCAAACTGCGATGATTTCCGATTTGCCATTCATTTCCCCTCCCCATGCAACCTTGGTCCCGGATGCCCTCGTATGCGTGGTTGATGACGACGAGTCGGTCCGGAACTGTCTTGAACGCTTGTTGCGCTAGGCATGCCTGCCGGTGGAAACCTTCCCGTCGGGCGCGGCTTACCTGAGTCGCAAGGAGCATGCCGGCCCCGTCTGCCTCATCCTCGATGTGAGCATGCCCGGCTTCAATGGCTTTGAACTGCAAATGGCCCTCGCCGGCCGCTGCGAACAAATCGTTTTCCTCACCGCCCATGGGGATGTGCCGATGTGCGCCCGGGCGATGAAAGCCGGAGCCGTGGATTTCCTCACCAAGCCAGTGGACGATGAGATTCTGCTCACCGCCGTCGGAAACGCCCTGGAGCGTGGCCATGAGCTTGGCAGAACCAATGCGGAGCAAGCCAACGCGTGCCGGATGATCGGATCGCTCACGCCGCGCGAACTCGACGTCATGCAGCGGGTGACCGCCGGATTGCTCAACAAACAAATCGCCGCCGAACTCGGAATCTCGGAAAAAACCGTGAAAATCCACCGCGGCCGGATGATGAGGAAAACCCGCTGCGCCTCGGTGCCAGACCTCATGAGATTGCTCGGCAAATCAGGCGCTTCGCCGGATTCCAACCATCACCACGCGGCACCATGAAAAGCCCGGTGCAAGCCGCATCGATCAGACCGAGCCATCGCCTCAAGATGGAGCATGATCTGGAATCCGCCTTGCGCCTCCAGAGCCTTCTGGCGGAAATTTCCTCGCGATTCGTCACCCGGCCGTCCGGGGAAATGAACGAGACCATCGAGGAAACCCAGCGACTCATCTGCGAGACCCTCAAGCTGGACCGCTCCACGCTCTGGCTGTTTTCGGAGGACGCTTCGGAATTGACGCTTGCCCATTTCTGGCAGTTGCAGGGAAGCGTCCCCCTGCGCCGGAATTTCGTCACGAGCGGTCACCTTCCATGGGCGCAAGGCCGAATCATCCATGGGGAATCATTTCATTTTTCCAGCCTCGGCGATCTGCCGCCGGAGGCCGCCATCGACCAGGAAACCCTGAGAACCTACGGCACCAAATCCAATGCAACCTTCCCCCTCATGGCCGATGGGGAAGTCTTCGGCGCTCTGGCATTTGCCACGACCTCCGCGGAAAGGCATTGGACCGAAGATGAAATCTCCAGCTTGAAACTCACCGCCCAGATCTTCAGCCATGTGATCAGCCGCCGCCGGGCGGAATTGCGCGCCGATCAACTGCGTGAGCAAATCCAACGCTCCTCGCGCGCCGCGGTCCTCGGCGAAATCGCCGCCGCCCTGGCGCACGAAATCAACCAGCCGCTCACCACCATTCTCGGCAATGCCCAGGCTGCCCGCCGTTTCATCACCCAGGGAAACGCCGCCCCCGCGGAAATACTCGCCATCCTCGATGACATCATCCGCGACGACAAGCGGGCCGGCGAGGTCATCCGCAGCCTGCGGGCGATGCTGGCTGACTGCCCCATGCCGCATGAACCGCATTCGCTCAACGAACTGGTGAAGGAAGTCGGCGCGTTTCTCAGTAAGGAAATGGCGGACGCGGGAATCGAACTGGAACTCGACCTGAGTCCCTCGCTGCCGGAAATCCGGGTGGCGCGTGTGGAAATCCAACAGCTTCTCCACAACCTCATTCTCAATGCCACCCACGCGATGAGCGGGACGCCTCCCGGGCTACGACGCATCCTGATACACACCGATATCAGCGACTCCGTGTTCAACATACGCGTGAGAGACCACGGCTGCGGCATCCCTCCGGAACACCTTGCCCGGATCTTCGAACCATTCCATACCACCCGGAAAAATGGCCTCGGCATGGGCCTTGCCATCTGCCGGCGGATCGCGGAGGCACATGGCGGGAGCCTGCAGGCACACAATGAGCAGTCCGGTGGCGCGGTTTTCCGCCTTGCCCTGCCACTGCGCAATCCGCATCCTATCGGCATATAAGACCAAGGTCGAATTAGTGAAACCTTGCAAAAGCTGATAGCAGTTCTTAACTGCCTCATCAGAATTCATCCCGGATGGATTCGCACCCACGATATCCGCCAATCCAACCCAAACCGAAAATCCCATGATCAAATCCAGCATTCTTAAACAATTCCTCGTCGAACCCGGCTCCGAGGTGAAACTCAAGAACTATGTCACCGACTGGACCAAAAGCGACGAGGCCAAGGCATTCGGTAAGGACGAGATCAAGGACCGGACCAAGGAAGTCCTCGAACAAAGCCGCCTGGAACTGGCCGAAGCGCAAGAGGTGCTCTATGCCAGCGATACCCATTCGGTGCTGATCATCCTTCAGGCGATGGACGCCGCCGGCAAGGACGGCACGATCCGCCACGTCATGTCCGGCGTGAACCCACAAGGCTGCCAGGTCTTCAGTTTCAAAAAACCATCGGCCGAGGAGCTCGATCACAATTTCCTCTGGCGTTACATGAAATCCCTGCCCGAGCGGGGCCGCATCGGGATCTTCAACCGCTCCTACTACGAGGACGTGCTGGTTGTCAAAGTCCACCCGGAATGGCTCGGGCCCGGAGCGCCGGAAGACCCGGACAAACGGTTCTGGGAGGAGCGCTACGAAGACATCAACAACTTCGAAAAACACCTCTCCCGCAATGGCACGCTCATTCTCAAGTTCTTCCTCCATGTTTCCAAGGAGGAACAACGCCGGCGCTTCCTGGAGCGGCTCACCAACCCCGAAAAACACTGGAAGTTTTCCGAAGCAGATCTCGCCGAGCGCGAACACTGGAAATCCTACCGGAAAGCCTTCGAAGACGCCCTCTCCGCCACCAGCACCAAGTGCGCTCCGTGGTATGTCATCCCGGCGGATCGCAAATATGAGGCACGCGCCGTGATCGCGGACATCATCACCACCGCCATCCAGGACCTCGGCCTGAAATATCCCAAAGTGGACGAACAACAACTGGCGCGGCTCAAAGCCGCCAGGGCGAAATTGGAGAACAAGGTCAAGGGCGATGAAGCCGATTCATGAATCAGAACAAGGATCCTGACCCCGGCAATCCGCTTGCCGGCATGCTCCCGGAGGTCCGGAACTTCTCGCTTGTTCTGGGCGGACCGCTCTATCAGCTTTTCCGCAGGGCGCATCTCGACGATGACGTCACCAGTCATGTCAGGCGGCGCATTCTCGTCATCTGCGGCATCGTCTGGCTACCGCTGCTGCTGCTCTGCGCAATCCAGGGCACGCTGCTGGGCGGCATCGATATTCCATTCCTCCACGATGCGGAGACCCACGCGCGCTTCCTCGTCGCCATCCCCCTGATGATTGTGGCCGAGCTCATCGTGCATCAGCGGATGCGCGACATCGTGATGCAGTTTGTGGAGCGGAAACTCGTGCCGGCGGCATCAATGGGGTGTTTCCGCAAGGCCGTTGCCAGCGCCATGGCTTGGCGCAACTCGATCGCTGCCGAGTTGGCCATCGTCGCGATTGTCCTCCCGCTCGGTTATTATGTCCGCACCCGGGTCTTCGGGCTCGAGGCATCCACCTGGTATGCCACCGCCGGCCCCGGCGGGACCACACTCACCCTGCCCGGAATCTGGTTCTCATGGGTGAGCAATCCGGCCCTGCAGTTCCTCATGCTCCGCTGGATCTACCGGCTCCTGATCTGGGCGCGCTTTCTCTGGCAGGTGTCGCGCATCGAGCTCGATCTGATCCCCGCGCACACCGACAGGAACGCCGGCCTCGGCTTTCTGGGGGGCAGCGCCCATGCATTTTCACCGCTGCTGGCCGCGTTCAGTGCGATGTGCGCCGGTCTGGTCGCCAGCCGGATCTTCCACGAAGGCGCATCACTCGCCGATTTCAAAATCGAGATCGTTTCGCTCGTCGCCTTCGGGATGCTTCTCGTGCTCGGACCGCTGGCGGTTTTCGCGCCGCAGATCATGGCTGTGAAACGCCGCGGGAAACGGGAATTCGGGGTTTTTGGTGCCGATCTGGCGCGCGAATTCGAGCGCCGCTGGGTGAGCCACCCCGACCACGACAACCTGCCGATTCTCGGTCCCAGCGACATTTCATCCCTTGCCGACTTCGACACCGCCTATTCGGTCATCAAGGAAATCAAGGCGGTTCCCTTCAATCGCGACATGCTTGTCCAGTTGGTCTGGGCGACGCTCGCGCCATTTGCGCCCCTGGTGTTCACCATGATTCCGCTTGAAGAGTTGCTCGACCGCATTCTCAAGACCATCTTCTAACCATCCCACGCCCATGAGATCAACGTCCCATTGATCCCTGCGGGATTTTGGTATCGAATCCAGCGCATGAAGAAGCAGAGTTGCGGACCAACCAATCATTTGCACAACATTTTCCACACCGTGATCGCATCGTGAGACCAATCCATCCTGACACATGAAGCTTTCCAACCACACTCCTGTCCTCGCCACAATTTTCCTGCTCGCCCTCACCTTCACTTCACAGCGTGCGGAGGTCGTGTTCGGTCCGGTCGTCGCATGCCCCGGACAAAGTATCCGCCTTGTTAGCAAGACAAGCACCAAGGGCGGAACCATCGTGCTGGAAAATGACGCACGCACCAGCAACGGCACCATTTCCATCAGCCGTGAGCACGACCTCGCGTGGACCATCCGCGAGCCTGCGGCGGATGGCAGCCTTCGGGGAATGTTGACCGTGGCGAAAATCGCCTCCGCCACCAGCATCAAGATCAACGGCAAACCCGAAGAATCCCGGTACGAGAACCCGATGAACGGAAAAATGATCGCCATGAGCAAATCCCCCGGCGGTGATTGGAAATTCGAACTGGATGGCTCGGTCCCGCTGCGACGGATCGAAAGTGAAATCGCCGAACTGACCCTCTATCTGAACCGCAGGTGGCACCCGAATTCCAGAGTTATCCGGACCGCCTGCATGGCGGCGTGGTCGCAACCTTGCTGGACAGCGCCATCGTCCACGCGCTCTTCGCGAGGGGTGTCGCCGGAGTGACCGCGGAAATCACCATCCGATATCTGAAGCGCGTTGACCTGCGGCAAGCGCAGCACGCAAGCGGCCGCGTGGAATCGGAGCAATACGGGCTTTACTTCTGCCATGCGGCGGTGCACTCGAACGGTGAATGCGCCGTGCGCGCCACCGCGAAATTCATGGCCATGCCTGCTCCGCTCACTTGAGGAAGCTTTCAAGCATCCAGATGGTTTTCTGATGGAGCGTGATCCGCCCGGTCATGAGATCCTGGGTTTCAGGGTCGTTGACTTCACCCGCGAGATCGCGGGCACTAATCGCGTCCTTGACCAGCTTCTCATTGCCAGCGAGCAGCGCGCGCACATATCCCTCCTGTGGCAGGGGCGATACGAATTCCCTCATTTTCGCGGCGGAGGCATGCGTGCCAAGACCACCAATGGCATACGCACCCAGCGAACGAATCCGCTCGGCGATCTCGTCGATGGCGATGAAGAGTTCCTCGTATTGGGTCTGGAACGCGGTGTGGAGGGCGAAAAAACCCGGCCCCTCGACATTCCAGTGCGCGAGATGGGTGAGCGACATCAACGCATAGGAATCGGCAAGAACCTGATTGAGACTGTCGCAAAGCCTTGCAGCGGGTTTCGAGGGTGGAGGCGGCGTTTTTTTCATGGCTGGCGGATGGAAGTTGAATCTCATGGGCGAATTGCAAAAAGCAAGCCTGGGCTTGGTAAAATGCCAATGACTTGCATCCCGGCTAAGTCCGGCTAGGTTTTCAAATGCGTTTCCTGCCTGCCGCTCTCTCGTGCTTCCTCTGCCTTGCCGCCCGCGCGCAGCTCGTCCGGCAGCCGGCGTCCTCGCTCAATTTGCCTGCGGAGCTGCCGGCGGCCACCGCGTTCACCACCGAGAACGCGCTGGGATCACTCACCTTCAGCGGCCCGATCGACATGGCCTCGCCGCCGGGTGTCACCAACCGCCTTTTCGTCCTCGAGCGCGGGATCGGCATCCAGATGGTGAATCTCGACACGATGGTAAAGTCCTCCTTCATGAATCTCGCCGCGCACCTCACGGCGCAGGGCCGGCAGTTGTGGACCAACAGCGAATCCGGCCTGCTCTCGATGGCGTTTCATCCGAACTACAACCAGAACGGATATTTCTACCTTTTTTACAGCGTGCGGATCAGCGGCCTGACCTATCAGCGCGTCGCTCGTTTCCAGGCGACCGGGACTGCGGGAAACTACAATGCAGCCACCACCGCGCTCGCCGCCACGGAATCGCCGCTCATCACGCAGCGCGATCAGCAGGACAATCACAACGGCGGGGACATGGCATTCGGCCCGGATGGTTATCTCTACATCTCGGTGGGGGACGAAGGCGCGCAGGACGACGGCGGCGACAACGCGCGGCGCATCGCCAAGGATTTTCTCGGCCACATCCTGCGGATTGATGTGGACTCGAAGCTCGGTTCGCTCGCACCGAATCCTCATGACGAAAGCAGCACCACGGGCGTGACGGGCGACAGCGCGATCACCGCGGGCAGCTACCTCATTCCGCCCGACAATCCCTTCGTCGCACTCGCGGCGGGCACTGGCAACGCTTCTTACAACGGTTTCACCTTCCCCAAAACCGCGATCCGCACCGAGATCTATTCAGCAGGCTATCGCAACCCATGGCGGATGAGTTTCGATCCCTTGACCGGCCGGTTGTTCGTGGCCGACGTGGGGCAGAACAACTATGAGGAGGTGAACCTGGTGACCGGCGGCTTCAACGCCGGCTGGAGTTGGCGGGAAGGCAAACACGACCACACGCCCCCCGAGCGCGCCGCTGACGCCGCCCGCCGGATTCACCGGTGCCGATCCGATTTACGAATACGACCACACCAACGACACCAACGGCCCGAATGAACCGGACAACGATCCGGTCGTCTATGGCACTTCGATCACCGGCGGGCTGGTGTATCGGGGTGACCGGCTGCCGGAGCTCTTCGGTAAGTATCTTTTCTGCGATTATAACTCCGGCTTCATCGTCGCTCTCACCGAGCAGGCTGGCGGCGACTGGACCGCAGCCCGCATCGCCACCGACAATCAAATCTCAGGCTGGGGCTACGACCCGCGCAATGTCGACTCGCTGCTCTGCGACCACGCCAACAACAGCACGGGACAAATCAAGCGCCTCGTCCGCAGTGGCGTCACCGGCACCGCT